>JANMSL010000156.1:0-8100 GCA_031389245.1 Lysobacterales bacterium
CCGCAGTCCCAGCCATCGCGCGCCGCATTGGGAACGCAGATGTGTTGAACGCCCGGCTTGAAGTCCTCCGCCATCGCACGGATGCCCAGTGACACCAATGCAATCAGAAGTGCGCTTCGAACCCAATGCTCATGCTTCATAGTGTGACCCGGTTGGCGCGTCCATGCCCTGACAAAACATCACCTGGAAACCCTTGCCAAGTTGTTGGTCGCGGGCGCCGATCAATGCAGATTCGGCCTTGTCGCGTTCTGAAAAAAAGTCGCGGCGTCCACTGGCGCGGCCACCTTGCTGCCCCCATTCGCGGATCAACGTCCAACCGCCCAGCAGATCTTGCTGCAGGATCAGATGATAGTAGCGCGGGGCCTCCTTCGAGGCGGGCCGGGTCTGCATGAAGATTCGCATGCTGCAAAGTCTAGCCGAGAGCCAGCCTCGACTGTAGTTAAAGACTGCTTCACCAAATTTCCACGCGCTGCTCGACCGGCCGCAACATCGCGTCGCCGCGCTTGCAGCCGAAGGCGTCGTGGAATATCGACAAATTCGAGAATGGTCCGAGCACACGGAATTTTGCCGGGGCATGAGCGTCGGTGTTGAGGCGCAACTTGAGATTCTCATCAGTGTGCAGCCTGCGCCAGGCACGCGCCCAGGCATGGAAGAAGCGCTGGTTTGGCGTCAGTCCGTCGATGAGCGCCAGGCGTTGATTGGCTGTGGCCAGCACAAATGCATCGAAGGCAATAAGCAGGCCGCCCAGATCGGCGATGTTCTCACCCAGCGTCAGCTTGCCGTTGACGTGCAAGTCGTCGATCGCGATGTACTGGTCAAACTGGGCTGCCAGCTTGCCGGTGCGCGTGTCGAAACGCTCGCGGTCGGCTGCGGTCCACCACATGCTGAGGTTTCCCTTGGCGTCAAATTGGCTACCCCTGTCGTCGTAGCCATGCATCAGCTCATGGCCGATCACCGCACCGATGGCGCCATAGTTGAGCGCGGCATCGGCATCGGGGTCGAAAAAGGGAGGCTGCAGAATCGCCGCCGGAAACGCGATCTCGTTCTTGACCGGACTGTAGTACGCATTGACTTGTTGCGGCAGCATGCTCCACTCGGCGCGGTCGACCGGCTTGCCGATTTCGGCATGGCGCCGCCTGGCCTCAAATTCGATGGCAGCGCGGACATTGCCCAGATAGTCGCCGCGCTTGATGTTCAACGCGCTGTAGTCGCGCCAGCGTTCCGGATAGCCGATCTTGGGCGTAAACGTGGCGAACTTGGCCAACGCCTGTTGCTTTGTCGCAGGGCCCATCCATTCGAGTTTCTCGATTCGGGCCTTCAGCGCCGACTGCAGGTTTTGCACCAGCGTCAGCACCTGCGCCTTGGCTTCGGGCGGAAACACCTCAGCAACGAAACGAGCGCCGAGCGCTTCGCCCAGTGCCACGTTTACTTGGTCGATAGTGCGCTTCCAGCGCGGGCGCAGCTCCTGGGTACCGTTGAGAATTTTGCCATTGAAGGCAAAGTCTTCGTTGACGAATTCCCTGGAAAGAAACGGCGCGGACTGTCGCAACAGGTGCCAGCGCAGGTATGCCTGCCAGTTGGCGATTGAGGTATCGGTCAGCGCCTTGTCCAGTTCCGCAAAGAACGCTGGTTGTGATTGCGAAAATCGATCCAAACCTGGGTGACCGATGGCGTCGAACAGCGCGCCCCAGTCGAAGTGCGGAGTCAATGCCTGCGCCTGGGCCTTAGTGACAATTCGATAGTTGCTCGCAGGGTCACGCAGTTCGACGCGGGTCATCGAGACGTCAGCGAGCCGAGTCTCGAGTCGCAGAATGGCGGCCGCTTCCGACTTTGCCTGTGCCGATTTGTATCCGGCGAGTACCAGCATGTGTTCGATGTGCGACAGGTATTGCTCACGCAGTTTTTGCGAGGCCTCATCGTCACGCGTGTAGTAGTCTCGCTCAGGCAGGCCCAGGCCACCCTGCGTGGCATAAGCGATATTGATGTTGGCGTCTTTCAGATCCGACTGCACGCCGAATCCAAACAACACGGCGTCCCCGCGCTTCTTCCAATCGATCAGCAGATCAACCAGGTCCGCGACTGACTTCAAATTGGCTATGCGTTTGAGATCTGCCTTGAGCGGCCGGATTCCCGCTTTCTCGATGACTGCCTCGTCCATCGCGGATGCATAGAAATCGCCCAGCTTCTGGCCATTGCTGCCTAACGAGTGTTTCGCAGTCGCATCGTGCTCCAGCAGTTTACGCTGCACTTTCTGATGGCGTTCGGACAGTTCATTGAACACGCCCCAGCTGCTGTACGCGGCGGGAATCGGGTTGTCGCGAAGCCAGCCGCCATTGGCATGTTGGAAGAAATCGTCACAGGCGGCGGTGCCCGTGTCGAAGTATTCCGGATTGAGTTTGGGCGCATCGTTTGCGAGCAGGCGGCCGCCAAAGCACAACAGCACGGCGAGGGCGATCGGGCGCAGGTGAATGGTCATGGGCTTTGATTCAGGGTCAGGGTCGGCCACGCTAGCCGGCAAAGCTGCAGTGCTACAGTGTGGAAGGTCATGGCAGCGCGGTTGCGGGTTCGCATTTTTTCAAAAGATCAGCAGCGCGTTTCAACACAACGCCGAAATAGTGGGCCCGGCGGATTTTCGTCGACCGCGGCGTAGATCCATAGCCACTGCGGGCGGTGCGAGATGTAGATGCGCCCAGCATTGTACGAAAAGAAGCAGTTTCGTGTCATTGTTTTGATCAAGTGAACCAGCACGGAGAGGTTTATGCGAGTCGAATTTTTTGGCGCTGCGGGCGAAGTGACTGGCTCCTGCCATCTCGTACACGCAGCTGGAAAGACCATCTTGCTTGACTGCGGCATGATCCAGGGCGGGCGTGAGCAGCACCAACGCAATGCTGCCGAGTTTGCGTTCGATGTCTCGGCGGTTGACGCGATGGTGCTGTCGCATGCGCACATCGATCATGTCGGACGCCTGCCGCTGTTGGCGAAGCGCGGCTATCGAGGTCCGATCTATACACAGCGCGCAACCGCTGCGCTGTCGAAGATCATGCTCGAAGACTCGGCGCGGCTCGCCGCAGGCGACATCGAGCACCTCAATAAACGCCGCGCGCGCAACGGCCAGGAGCTGCTCACGCCGCTCTATGATCAAACCGACGTGCAAGATGTTCTCGGTCAGCTCGAAGCGATCGAATACGATGTGTGGGAAGAAATCCTGCCTGGCATCCGGCTGCGTCTGAGCGATGCCGGGCACATCATTGGTGCGGCGATCGTAGAGCTGCACGCCGATGAGGATGGCGGCACCCGCAAGCTGGTGTTCTCCGGTGACATCGGCCCGAAAGGCACGCCCATCCTGCGCGATCCGACCGTGCTTCGGGAGGCGGACCTGGTGATGTTGGAAAGCACCTATGGCGACCGACTGCATCGCAATCGTGGCGAAACCTTGAAAGAACTCGGTGAAATCTTCGAGGAGGTACACAAGACGCGTGGCAACGTCTTGATTCCGGCTTTCGCCGTGGGTCGCACCCAGGAGATTCTTTACTGGTTCGCGCAATACTTCGATGACTGGGGCCTCAAGCATTTCCGCATTGTCATCGACAGCCCGATGGCGAACAAAGTGATCCGCGTCTACGATCAACATCAGGACCTGTTCGACGAAGAGGCCAAGCGCGTCTGGAAGGGCCGAAATCATCCGTTTCGCCTGCCTAACCTGCGTCTGGTCGATAGCGTCGACGAATCGCGCGCACTGAACACGGTCGGCGGCGGCACCATCATCATTGCCGGCTCCGGCATGTGCAACGGCGGTCGCATCAAGCATCATCTCAAGCACAACCTGTGGCGCGAGAACGCCCATGTGATTTTTCCGGGCTTTCAGGCGCACGGCACGCTGGGTCGGGAGTTGGTCGATGGAGCCGAGACCGTGCGAATCTTCGGTGAAGAGATCAAGGTCAATGCCAAGCGCCATACTATTGGCGGGCTATCCGCGCATGCTGATCAAGCCGGGTTGAGCGAATGGTATGGGCACTTCGACAAGCATCCACCGGTGTACCTGGTGCATGGCGAAGATCCGGCGCGTGAAGTACTGGCTGAGATACTGCGAAAGAAGTTCGGTGCGCAGGTGACGCTGACCAAGCCGGGCATGGGTGCCGAAGTCTGAAGATATGGAGTTGGCCGGGTCGACTGAGCAGCGAGTGGTTGCGAATGAATCGACGTCGGTTTGCATCGCGCTCGGCATCGGCAGCGCGCGGGATTTCCGTCCGCGCAGTAATCTCGCGGCGCAGGCGATCCGAGTGCGCAATTTTCCTGCCGAGATCGGTACCCGTGCAATGCGCCGCAGTCGGGCGGCGCATTGCTGCCCTCGTCAGTGTTGCTGCAGCGCCTTGACTGCCTGCTGTAAAGCGGCCATTTCCGCGCGCAAAGCGGCGTTTTCGTTTTCCAGCTTCTGATACAGGCCTTGGATCGCGGCCAGTGCCACGCCATCGGCATCGGCCGTGCCAATCGACTTTCCGTCACCAGCGAGGTCAAAAGCCGCTTTGAAGTCCTCTGCCATCGGTCCGATGTGTTTGCCTTCAATCGACTGCTTGTAGGCCCATGTCGTAATCGGCATTGCCACCACCTTGTCGAGAATCTTCATTGGATCGATCGCCTTGAATCCGTCTTTGTAAGTGCGACTGGATGCATTGGTCCACATGCCCCCATTGGACAGGGAAGCTGAACCGCCTGCTCCGCCCTGCACCGACACACGGCTGACACCCGCGCTGAGGTTTGGCACGGTGATGGTAAAACCACCTCCAGAGTCCGACAGATACATCGTGCCGCTTTTTGCGGAGCGGCTTTTCCACACCAGATCCGCATCCGCGTCGCCACCACTGCCGTTGGGGCGAGCTCCAACCACCAGGTCGTCATTTACTGATGCCAATGCGTTGGTATTGAACATGACGCCGCCAGCGGCGCGGGCGAGAAATTGATTGGGGCCGGTGGTGACCATGTCAACATCCTGCGTGTCCGCCCAGACAAAGCTGCCGCCATCGCCATCGACGGTGCCCGATGCGGTGACGCCGATACAGCCTTCGCCGGCTGTGCCTGAATTTGTTCCCGGTCTGATGCGGGCGCGGCGGCCTCCGGCAAAAGAGGATCGCCCGCCGGCGCAGTTGAAGTACCCGCCCGCGACGAAACTATTGGCGCCACTGGCCGTGCCGGATTCGCCACCGGCCACGACGCCGCTACTGCCCGTGGCATAGTTGAACAATCCACCCGCTACGGTGCTGGCCGACGCGGCGGCGTAATTGCTGCTGCCACCGACGACGACACTGTGGGCACTCTGAGCCTGATTGGACTGGCCGCCCGCCGCGATACTCCAGTCCCCTGTTGCGCCGTTGTTGGCGCCTCCGCTCACCGAAGCGTATTGACCGGTAGCCGAATTGGCACTGCCGCCGGCGACCGTTGCGTAGCTGGCAGAAAAGCCAATGCTATTGCGGCTGCCTCCGCCTATGCTCGTGTAACTGCCCTGCGTACCGTTGCTGTGGCCTCCCGCGATGACGCTCCATGGGCCCACGATCACGTTGCCCGCACCACCGCTGATCGTGGCGAAGGTTTCGTCGGTCACATTCGCACATGAACTACTACCTGCCCCGCACGTCATCGCGCTGCTGCCGCCACCACCGATGGTGGCGCCATTGCCGACGGCGACATTGGCTGACGATCCCAGGATCACGCGCGATTCGTTGGCGCTGCCTGTCGCCTCGAAACGTGCCGCACGCCGGTTGTTGGCTCTGATTTCCACTGGGACATTGTTGGTCGATCCGAGAAATTCGCCAGCGGCAACCACGTTGCCGGTCGTGTCCCAACAGATGCCGGCAAGTGCGGCCTTGGGATCGAATCGAGTGGGTTCGCCGATGCTCGCGAAAGCGGAGCCGCCCTGGGCGACCTCGGTCTTCAGTTTCATCGGCGGTGCGTGATCCAGGTTCAACCCGAAATCGACATCGGCGGCGAAGTTGCCATCCTTTACCGCGATGTTGAACAGAGTGATCGGCTGCGTGATGGTTTGCCCGGCGGACTCGCTGATCAGGGTCAGACGTAGGTCATAGCTGCCATTGGCAGGCTTTCCACTATCGTTGAGCGTCCCGCGGTACGTCCACGGGCTGGCATCGGCAAGTGTGGCGGTAGCAATCAAGGCGATAAAGCATGCGCTGCGATTCATGTGAATTCTCCGAGTGCTCAGTTTTCGAAACCATTGTTGAAAATATTTGCAACCGTCGGCCCGCAGGCCGTAGTTGGCGCGTTGTTCTTGGCGGTTTGATCGAGTCGAGCATCGATCGAGAAACGAGCGCTGGTTGGTACGTTTTGGGTAACGTGCAACTCGGCATTCAGCGCGAAGCGGCCATCGGCGCTGGCGGGGATAGCTGTCTGCAATGTGCCGCTGCCGCTGAAGCGCGCCTGGGGCGGGCTTTGCGCGCTTGCGCTGCACGTCGCGAGTAGCAATGTTGACATGAAGAAAATGTGCATTTTGATCGGACCCCTTGTGGAGAATCTCCAGCTGCCATTGTGCCTGATGAGGGATACGCAGAGTTCAAGCAAAGACTGACACGCCGTTGCCTGTACCATCGCATCAACACGGGGATGAGCCACCTGCATGGACCTGGATCAGCAGATCGCGCAGCATTACGAAGAACTCAAGCGCCTGGCGCATCGCCTGTTGCTCCGGCGAGATGCCACGCTGCAGACCACAGGCCTGGTGCACGAATTGTTCCTCAAGCTGCGCAGTCATGGCGCGGCAGACAGTGAAGCGCATCTGATGAACCTGGCGGCGCGTGCCATGCGTCAGGTTCTGGTCGACGCCGCGCGGCGTCGCGCCAGCGAAAAACGCGGCGGCGATCAGGTCGCCGTTACCATCACCAATCAATTTGGCGCTGAAGACAAGGGGCTTGAAATCGATGTGCTGGCACTCGAACAGTCGTTGTCGATGCTGGAGCAGACCGCGCCGGATCTGGCACAAGTGGTTGAACTTCACTTTTTTGGTGGATTGAGTTTTACCGAAATCAGCCGCCTGCTTGGCGTAACCGAACGCACCGTATTTCGCTACTGGCGCACCGCCAGGGCGCAGATTCAGCTGGACTTGACCGGCGCACAGTAATGGGCCTGGAGCGATCAGCTCAGTTGCAACCAGCACTGGTGCAGCGTGCGAGTGTCAGGAATGTCCGGTTGTTTGCGTATCCATGTAGACGCTTTCAAGCGCGCAAGGTCTCGCGCATCGGCGTTTGTGCATCCGCCGCATCCTGCAGCAGTCGACTCTCGATGGCCGGACCTGAAGAGGATTCATTGTGAGTGCTAAAGCACACCAGCTGTTTGGTCAAGCGCTCGATCTGCCAGCAGGGCAGCGCGAACACTGGCTGCGGTTGCAGTGCGGCGAAGACCATGCATTGTTCGCCTCAGTTTGCGGGCTGCTGCGTGCTGATGCAGCGGCCAGTCTGCTCGATGGTGATGTGGCGGAACTGGCCGAGCCGCTGGTCACCGGCATTGTGGATCGCGAGGCTGGCAACGGCGCTCAACATGTTGGCGCGCATTTTGGCCCTTACATCGTAAGACAATTGCTCGGTCGCGGTGGCATGGGCTCAGTGTGGCTGGCCGAGCGCGACGATGGCGGCTTCCAACAACGCGTTGCGATCAAGCTGATGGCGAGCGCACTGCCTTCCGATGAAGCATTGCAGCGCTTCGCCCAAGAGCGTCAGATCCTCGCCAAGCTGCAGCATCCGAACATCGCGCGCGTTCTCGATGGTGGCACGGTCGAAGGCGCGCCCTGGTTTGCGATGGACTATGTTGAGGGCGTCGCTCTGGATGAATATGCAAAGCGCCACGCGTTGCCGATTGAGGAAAAGCTGCGGCTGTTCTGCAAAGTCGTGAACGCGGTTCAGTTCGCGCATCAAAATCTGGTCGTGCACCGCGATCTGAAGCCTTCTAACATTCTGGTGGATGCGGGCGGCGATCCGCACCTGCTGGACTTTGGCGTTGCCAAGCTGCTTGATGAGGGTGTCGAGCTGACAGCATCGCGCGCGCCCTTGTCCATGGCCTATGCCGCGCCCGAGCAGATCGTCGGCAAGACGATTACCACAG
>JANMSL010000195.1:0-2391 GCA_031389245.1 Lysobacterales bacterium
CACCACACAGGCCCGGAATCAGCGCGAGATTTTTGATGCCGCAGTAACCGTGGGCCAGCGCCCAGGTGACCAGGTCGTCCCAGCGTACGCCGGCATCGGCGCACACCAGGGCGCTGTCGCTGTCGATTGGCGTCTCGCTAATGCGCTGTGCCAGCACGCGCAGCACCAGGCCTTCAAAGTTGCGGGTGAGGAGCACGTTGCTGCCTTCACCGAGCACCAGCAGCGGCAAGTCCGCAAACCGGTCGTCGGCCAGCAGATCGGGCAGCGCATCGACATCGCGCAACTGGGCGAGGTAGCGCGCCCGTGCCGACACGCGCAGCGTATTGAGGGTGCGCAAGTCGACATTTTGCTCAACGCGCACAGCATCAGTTCGCATCTGGATGTCCTCGCCGCAAATCATTCGCCCGATCCAGCGCCGCGATCGCGGCAACGCTTTCGCCAATCAAGGCCGGACCGCGATAGACCATGCCTGAATAGAACTGCACCAGGCTCGCGCCGGCTTCGATCTTTGCGGCAGCATCGCGGCCGTTGAGGATTCCACCAACGCCGATGAGAGGCACGTGCCCGTCCAGTCGCTTGCTCATTTCCGCGAGTACCTGTGTGGACTTGGCAAACACCGGCTTGCCGCTGAGTCCGCCGGATTCTGCGCCATGTCGCAGGTGCGTGACTGTGTCGCGATCGATGGTGGTGTTGGTGCAGATCAGGCCATCGACGCGCTCTTCGAGAAATACGCGCGCCATGGCGTCGAGCTCGGCGCTGGTCAGATCGGGCGCGATTTTCACCAGGATCGGTATGCGCCGGCCATGACGCGTGGCAAGTTGCTCGCGTTCGCTCAGCAGTGTCGCCAGCAAGCGTCGCAGGCTGTCTTCTGCTTGCAACTCGCGCAGGCCACTGGTGTTGGGCGAGGAGATATTCACCGTCACATAGTTGGCCCGTGCATACACTTTGCGCAGACAGATCAAGTAATCATCGGCGGCGCGTTCGTTGGGCGTGTCCTTGTTCTTGCCGATATTGATGCCGAGCGGACCGGCAAAACGCGCGCACTCGACATTGCGCACCAGCGCATCGACGCCACCATTGTTGAAGCCGAGGCGATTGATGATGGCCTGTGCCGCGGGTAGACGAAACATGCGTGGCTTCGGATTGCCTGGCTGCGCCAGCGGCGTGGTGGTGCCCACTTCGATGAAACCAAATCCAAGGGACGCGAGTGCGTCGATATGCGCACCGTCCTTGTCCAGGCCCGCGGCCAGGCCCACCGGATTGGGAAAGTCGATGCCGAACACGGTTCTGGGCAACGGCGTGATGCGGTCCGCGATCAGCGGGTTCATGCCGGTTCGATACGCCGCTTCGATCGCCTTCAGGCCCAGGCCGTGGGCGGTCTCCGCGTCGAGTGCAAACAAAAAGGGCCGGGCGAATGCGTACATGGTCGCGATCGTGCAGAAGGGGATGCGCCATTGTCGCGGTTTTCGCCGGTCGTTGGCCATGGGCTGGTGGCATTGATCTGGCGAGTTCCGCGATGCCAATCCACGCGTCATTGCAGATTCAGAGTACAGCGGCGAGACTGCGTGCAGCGCAATCCCGGAGAATTTCATGTATCGCGTCTTGTTGCTCGCCCTGGTCACGCTCAGCGCGGTTGGCCCGCTGTGCGCTCAATCCCCACCCGCCACGACAGCAAGGACCGATTCAGCGCGTTCGCGGCTCGAAGCATTCTCCAAGGGATTGAACGAGCTCACGGGCTCGTTCCAACAGCGCACGGTCGCGCCCGACGGCGCGGTGCAGGAGGATTCTTCCGGCATCCTGGCATTGCGTGCGCCGCGCCAGTTCCGCTGGGAATATCTTGAGCCGTATCCGCAACTGATCGTCGCCGATGGTGACAACGTGTGGATCTACGATGAGGACCTGGAGCAGGTCACCGTGCGTAACCAGTCACAGGAGGAAGCGCAGAGCCCGCTCACCATCCTGATCGATCTGTCACAGCTCGACCGCGACTTCAAGGTCAAATCGCTGCCCGCATCGGGTGGCCTGCTTTGGCTGGAGTTGCAATCGCTGGCCAAGGAGCCCGCGTTCAAGACGGTGCGCATTGGCCTGGGCACAAAAAGTCCAGAACAAATGGTGCTGATCGATTTGATCGACAACCGCACCGAGTGGCGCTTCGCCGACTGGAAACGCGATCCAAAACTCGATGACGCCCAATTCAAGTTCACGCCGCCCGCAGGTGTGGATGTGGTGGGCGAACCGGTGCGCGGGGCGGAAGTAAGGCCCTTGCGCTGAACTGCGCGAACACAGGCACATTGAGCTGCGGGCTGGATCAGGTGCTGTACGCGTGTGTCAAAGCGAGCGTTGAATGCGCGCTGTATTGGGCGCAAGTTCCAGCACACTGATGAACTCAAA
>JANMSL010000239.1:0-6809 GCA_031389245.1 Lysobacterales bacterium
TTTCTTTGATGGCGCGATCGTGGTGGCACCCGAGCATGATGTTCTGGCCAAAATTGGCGAGGAGTTTCATGGTGTGGTGGCGTTCGCGGTGCATGGCTTGACCGCGCTTCCGTTCTGGTTCGCGTTTGCTGGCTTTGCGCTGGCGACCTATACCTATTTGTTCAATCCTTCCTTCGCCGGCAAAGCTGCCCGCGTCTTCGCACCGATCGTGCGCCTGCTCGAGCGCAAGTACGGTTTCGACGAGCTGTATCAGTTCGTCTTTGCTCGCGGCAGTCTGTGGCTTGGGCGCGGATTCTGGCGTTGGGGCGATGCCGGTCTCATCGATGGATGGATTGTCAACGGCTCCGCTGCGGTGATTGATCGCAGTTCCGGCGTGCTGCGCTGGATTCAGTCCGGATACCTGTACCACTATGCCTTCGCCATGATCCTCGGACTGATTGCGCTGCTCGGCGCGTTTCTCTGGTTGCGATAAGAAGAACGGAAACCCACCATGTCGCAAGCGCTGCCCCTATCGCAATATCTGCTCAGTTGGCTGATCTGGCTGCCAATCCTTGGTGCGATCGCCACGCTCGTGTTCGGCCATGCGGATCGTCAGCGCGCGCGCTGGATCGCATTGCTGGCCGCGTTGCTGACTTTGGCTTTGAGTATCCCGCTGTATTTGGGTTACGCAGCTGACGTGGAAGGTATGCAGTTCGTCGAGAAGCACGTGTGGATTGGCGCGCTCAACGTCTATTACCACCTTGGCGTCGACGGCATATCAGTCGCGCTGATTGCCCTGACCACGTTCACGACGGTGCTGGTGTTGATCGGCGCCTGGAACGCGATCGAAGAAAAAGTGCACCAGTATGTCGCCTGTTTCCTGTTGCTGGAAGCATTGATGATTGGCGTATTCTGCGCGCGTGACGCGCTGTTGTTCTATGTATTCTTCGAGGCGATGCTGATTCCGATGTTCATCATCATCGGCATCTGGGGTGGGCCGAGGCGCGTCTACGCGACAATCAAGTTCTTCCTGTTCACTTTCTTTGGCTCGATCTTCATGCTGATCGGGCTGATTTATCTGTACAACGAAACCGGCAGTTTCGATCTCGACTATCTCGCGCGCTACCCCTTGTCGATGACGCAGCAATTCTGGCTGTTTTTCTCGTTCTTGATTGCCTTCGCAGTGAAGGTTCCCATGTTCCCGGTGCATACCTGGTTACCGGACGCACACGTTGAAGCCCCAACCGGAGGCTCGGTGATCCTGGCGGCGATCATGCTGAAGATCGGCGGCTACGGGTTTCTGCGCTTCTCGTTGCCGATTACCCCGGACGCTTCGCATGAGCTGGCCTGGCTGGTGATCGCGCTGTCGCTGATCGCGGTTGTATACATCGGCTTCGTCGCCCTGGTGCAGGAGGACATGAAAAAGCTGATCGCTTATTCGTCGATCTCACATATGGGCTTTGTCACGCTGGGTGCATTTGTTGCATTGGAGCTGGCCCGCGATCTTGGTTTCGGCGACGCCGCGCGTCTCGCTTTGCAGGGTTCGATGGTGCAAATGATTTCGCACGGTTTCATTTCTGCGGCGATGTTCAGCTGTGTCGGCGTCGTCTATGACCGTATGCATAGCCGCATGATCAAGGATTACGGCGGGGTCGCCAACACCATGCCCTGGTTCGCCGCGTTCATGGTGTTTTTTGCCATGGCCAATGTCGGGCTTCCGGGAACATCGGGATTTGTCGGCGAGTTCATGGTGATTCTGGCCAGCTTTCAGGCTAGTCCGTTGGTTGCGGCCACCGCTGCGATCACCTTGATCGTCGGCGCGGCCTACACGCTGTGGCTGGTCAAGCGCGTTTTGTTTGGCGCCGTCGCCAACCACCACGTCGCCGAACTCACCGACATCAACCGGCGCGAGGCGATTGTGCTGGGCGGCTTTGCCCTCGCCACATTGCTCGTCGGCCTCTGGCCAGCACCGCTGATCGACCTGATGGACACTTCCGTCCAGGAAGTCGTGAAGCAATTGATGCGCGTCAAAGTTTAGGGAGAGATTGACCGTGAATCCGATTTCAATGGCCGATCTGCTGCCGCTCGTGCCCGAGAGCTTCCTGCTCGGTTCGGTGTGTGTGCTGTTGTTGGCCGACCTGTTCCTCAGTCAATCGCAGCGCGCTGTTACCCATTGGTTGGCGATCGCTGTGTTGTTGTTGACGGCCGCCTTGGTGTGCCGCGTCAATGGTGATGACAGCTTGGCAAGCTCGGCGTTTGGCGGCATGTTTGTCAATGATGGCGTGGCGGCGATCAGCAAGATTTTCATGTTGATCACCACAGCGTTGGTGTTCGTCTATGCCAAGCCGTACCTGATTCCGCGCAAACTGTTTCAGGGAGAGTTCTACACATTGATCCTGTTTGCAGTTCTGGGGATGATGTTTCTCGCTTCGGCAGGCAACATGCTGACCGCGTATCTTGGTTTGGAACTGTTGGCCCTGCCGTCCTATGCATTGGTGGCGCTCGATCGCGATAGTCCGAGATCATCCGAGGCGGCAATCAAGTATTTTGTACTCGGTGCGATGGCCTCCGGCATGTTGCTGTATGGCATCAGCATGATCTATGGAGCTACCGGTTCACTGGACTTCGCCAGTATCCGTGGTGCCTTGGTCAGTAATGTGCCGCACCCGGGATTGCAGACCTTTGGGCTGGTGTTCATCGTGATCGGCATAGCGTTCAAATTTGGAGCTGCGCCGTTTCATATGTGGGTGCCCGATGTGTACCAGGGCGCGCCCACGCCGGTCACCATGTTCATCGGCAGTGCGCCCAAGATCGCGGCGTTTGCACTGGCCTACAGACTGTTGGAAGACGCGCTCGCGCCGCTGTTCAATGACTGGCGCGGAATGCTCGCAGTTTTGGCTCTGTTGTCGCTGGTGATCGGCAATCTGGTGGCCCTGGCACAAACCAACCTCAAACGCATGCTCGCCTACTCAACCATTTCGCACGTCGGATTCTTGTTGCTCGGCTTTATTGCGGGCACGGCAGAAGGCTACGCTGCGGCCCTGTTTTATGCGATCAGTTATGCCATCACTGCGACTGCATCGTTCGGTTTGATCGTATTCATGTCCCGCGCTGGTTTTGAGGCCGAGGAGATTGACGATTTTCGCGGACTGAATCAGCGCAACGGCTGGTATGCCTTGCTGGTTCTGCTGGTGATGGCTTCGCTTGCTGGCGTGCCCTTGTTCGTCGGATTCCTGGCCAAGCTGCAAGTGCTCAAGGCTGCAGTTGGATCGGGCATGCTGCCGCTGGCGTTGATAGCGGGCGTGTTTGCCGTGATTGGCGCGTTTTATTACCTGCGTGTGATCAAGGTGGTCTATTTTGATCAACCGCAGCCGTCCACTCAGTTGGTGATGCCGGCGGACCTGCCTTTCCGCATCGCGCTCAGCGTCAACTGCCTGGCGTTGGTCGCGCTCGGAATTTTCGGTGGCCCGTTGATGAGTTGGTGTCTGCGCGCCGTGACCGGCGGATGATGCGCAGCGGGCATTAACCAGTACCTGCTCGCGCGCGGGAAATCGATATATGTTGCTTTGCGAGAGTGCACTGATTACACTGGGCGTCGACTGATGCGGGGTGGAGCAGCCTGGCAGCTCGTCGGGCTCATAACCCGAAGGTCGCAGGTTCAAATCCTGCCCCCGCTACCATCGGTATCTGGGAAAGGCCTCTTCTAGAGGCCTTTTTCGTTTAGATCTACCAGGCACCGGCTTTTTTGGTTGCCGAACGCGCACGGAAGCGAAAGCCCGGGCGTGAACGAACGGGCCGTATGGCCCGTTTTTTTTACCTGCACTTAAGGATGGTCTGAATAAGTCACCACTTCGTCTTCGCTGCACACCTTATCGTTTGCCACACCCGGAAAAACCTGCGGTTTTTCGCCCCCTGACTCAGGAGGCTATCCAGGCTCCGAAGTTGTTCAGAGGTTCCTTAATTGGCCGCACATTGTTTTGCCATACCTTGTTTAGCCAGACCCTATTTAGCTGTACTGGAACTGGTTGGACGCGTTACCTGTATTGGAAACCCCGGAAGTTTGAACACGCCGTGAAATCGCCCCAATTGACATCATTGATTTCTCCCGCAGTCGAAGCCCTTGGCCTCGAATGTCTGGGCGTGGAATATGGCCAGCACACCAGCTCGAGCCTGCTACGCATCTACATCGATGTCGCCGATCGACCGGTAACCGTGGACGACTGCGAAGCCGTCAGCCGCGAAGTCAGTGGATTGATGGACGTCAACGATCCGATCAGCGGGCACTACACGCTGGAGGTGTCTTCGCCGGGCTTTGACCGGCCATTGTTCACTCCGGCTCACTTCGCGCGATTTGTCGGCGAAATCACCAAATTGGCGGTTTCTCTTCCGATCGCGGGTCGCAAGCGCTTTCAAGGGCCGATTGTGCGCGTCGAAGGCGAGACCATTGTGCTGAACCAGGATGGCGTCGAAATCGCCATCGCGCACGAGAATATTGAAAAGGCACGCCTGGTTCCGGATTATGGGCCTGCCCCGGGAAGTAAACCGCAATCGCCGTCCAAGGCGGGGAAGGTTGCAGGTAAAAAGTCGTCGGACAAGGCGTCAAAGAAAAATTAGTTCCACGTATCCGTCGTGCCGCGTGGTGCGATTACAGGAGTTGATATGAGCAAAGAGATGCTGCTGGTTGTGGATGCGGTCGCCAACGAAAAGGGCGTCGACGAGGGCGTTATTTTTGACGCGATGGAGGCTGCGTTGGCTTCCGCGGCGAAGAAGCGTTACCACGATCAGGACGTGTCGATCCGTGTGCAGATCGACCGAGAGACCGGCGAGTACGAGACGTTCAGGCGCTGGGAAGTGGTGCCAGACGATATCGTCATGGAGTCTCCCGAGCGCATGACGCGAATGATGGACGCGATCGAAGAGAAGCCTGATATCCAGGTTGGCGAATATATTGAAGAACATGTCGAGAACGCCGAATTCGGACGCATCTCCGCGCAGGCTGCCAAGCAAGTGATCGTGCAGCGTGTGCGTGAGGCCGAGCGCGCCCAGGTCGTCGACGCCTACTCCGATCGCATCAGTGACCTGGTCACCGGCATCGTCAAACGCGTTGAGCGAGGCAGTATTTTTCTCGACCTTGGCGGCAATGCCGAGGCGTTTATCCCGCGCGACAAAGCGATCCCGCGTGAAAATGTGCGCGCCGGCGATCGCGTTCGCGGTTATCTCTACGAAGTTCGTACCGAAGTGCGTGGTCCGCAATTGTTCGTCTCGCGCACCGCGCCCGAGTTCATGATGGAGTTGTTCAAACTGGAAGTGCCCGAGGTAGGCCAGGACCTGGTCACCATCATGGGTTGCGCGCGTGACCCGGGCGACCGCGCCAAGATTGCGGTCAAGGCTAACGATCACCGCACCGACCCGATCGGCGCCTGCATCGGCATGCGCGGTTCGCGCGTGCAGGCGGTGTCCAACGAGCTCAACGGCGAACGCGTCGATATCATTCTCTGGAACGAGAATCCCGCGCAGTACGTGATCAACGCGATGGCGCCGGCTGAGGTGCAATCGATCATTGTCGACGAAGAACGTCACAGCATGGATGTGGCGGTGGCCGAGGATAAACTCTCGCAGGCCATCGGTCGCGGCGGTCAGAACGTGCGCCTGGCCAGCAAGCTTGCCGGTTGGCAGCTGAACGTCATGACCCAGGACCAGATCCAGCAGAAGAGCGAAACCGAACAGGAAGTCGCGCGCGCCCTGTTCATCGAGAAACTGGAAGTCGATGTGGAGATCGCGTCGATTCTGGTGCAGGAAGGTTTCTCTTCCATTGAAGAGATCGCCTACGTTCCCGAAAGCGAGCTGCTTGCAGTCGAAGAGTTTGACGAGAATATCGTCGAAGAACTTCGTGCCCGCGCCCGCGATGCGTTGCTGACGCAGATGCTCGCCGCTGAAGAAGATATCGAAGAACACAAGCCCGCCGAAGACCTGCTGGCGATCGCTGGCATGGACGAAACAACGGCATTTGCGCTCGCCGAGCGTGGAATCCGCACACAGGAAGATCTGGCCGATCTGGCCGCTGACGAACTCGATGGTATCGAGGGTCTGACCCAGGAACGCGCCGCCGCTCTGATCATGGCTGCGCGAGCACCCTTGTTCGCCGCCCAGCAGTAAGCAGCACGATCGCTTTTCGAGAGGTACTGAATGTCTGACGTTACCGTTCAACAGCTGGCTCAAGTTCTCGGCATGACCGTGGACAAGCTGATCACGCAGTTCGCCGAAGCCGGCATGAAGTTCACCGGCCCGGCCCAGGTCGTGACCAGCACCGAGAAAGTCAAGTTGCTTGGCTTCCTGCGCCGTACGCACGGCAAGAAAGAAGAGCCGGCGTCGGAAGGCGAGTCCGGGCCAAAGCAGATTACCCTGCGACGCAAGCACGTGGGCGAGATCACTGTGTCCAGCGGCGCGTCCAAGGGTAAGACGGTCAATATCGAAGTCCGTCAGAAGCGCACGTATGTCAAGCGCACCGAGCTCGACGAGCAGGCGCCCGCGCCGCCACAGGGAGAGGACGCGGAGCGTCAGCGCGCGCTGAAGTTGTTGTCGGAGTCGCGCGCATTGAATCAGGCCGAAGATCAGCGCCTGCGCGAAAAGGATGGCAAGTATCGGGCCGACGAGGACGCGAAGCGTCAAGTCGTGGAAACGCAACGCAAACAGGTGGAAGACGCCGCGGCCGCGGTGCGCAGTGAACAGGAAGCGGCGGCTCAGGTCAAACCGGCGGTGGTTGATAGTGGCGAAGTGCACAAGCCTGTCGAAGCGAAGCCGGTCGAACGGGCACCGTTCGCCATCGGCGC
>JANMSL010000694.1:0-1552 GCA_031389245.1 Lysobacterales bacterium
CGCGGCAATCCCACGCTCGAAGCTGAAGTGTCGCTGGAAAGCGGTCACACCGGGCGTGCCGCAGTGCCGAGCGGAGCTTCCACTGGATCGCGAGAGGCCGTGGAGTTGCGCGACGGAGACAAGACGCGCTATCTGGGCAAAGGCGTGCTCAAGGCGGTGGAACATGTCAACAGCGCGATCCGAAGCTCGGTGGTCGGCACTGACGCAACCGATCAGCGTGGACTCGACGAACGCTTGATAGCGCTGGACGGTACCCCGAACAAGGCTCGACTGGGAGCGAACGCGTTGTTGGGCGTGTCACTCGCCAATGCGCATGCCGTTGCCGCGGCCATGGGTAAGCCACTTTGGTCGCATCTCGCCGGCGACCGCCCGGCACTGTTGCCAGTACCGATGATGAACATCATCAACGGCGGCGCCCATGCTGACAACAATGTCGATCTACAGGAATTCATGGTGATGCCAGTGGGCCTGCCAAGTTTTTCAGAGGCTCTGCGTGCCGGAACCGAGATCTTTCACGCGCTTAAATCGGTGCTGAAGGGGCGCGGTTTGGCAACTTCGGTGGGCGACGAAGGCGGCTTCGCACCTGACCTTCGCTCTAACGAAGAAGCCATTGAAACCATACTTGAGGCGGTGAACAAGGCGGGTTATCGGGCCGGCGAAGACGTCTGGCTGGCGGTCGATGCGGCTGCTTCGGAATTTTACAAGGATGGTAAATACCATTTGACCGGTGAGGGCAAGAAGCTTACTTCCGAGCAATTGGTGGATTTTTACGCCGACTGGTGCGCGCGTTACCCGATGCTCAGCATCGAGGACGGCATGGCTGAAGACGACTGGGCTGGATGGAAAGTGCTCAGTGATCGGCTTGGCAAGAACGTGCAACTGGTTGGCGACGATCTGTTCGTCACTAACCCGGCGATTCTGCGCGAGGGCATCGACAAGGGCATCGGCAACGCTATTTTGATCAAGGTCAATCAGATTGGCACGCTGTCGGAGACCATGGACGCGATCGCTCTGGCACATGCCAATCGGTATGCGTCAATCATCTCGCATCGTTCCGGTGAAACCGAGGACACCACGATTGCCGATCTGTCGGTGGCAACCACCGCCACCCAGATCAAAACGGGCTCGCTGTGCCGAACCGATCGCGTCGCCAAATACAACCAGCTGTTGCGCATTGAGCAGGCACTGGGTCGATCGGCGCACTATGCCGGTCGCCAGGCTTTCCCGAGTTTGCCGAAATTTGGAACACAGGGCTGATATTCAACCGTGCTGCGCTGGATCATTCTGGTTTTGTGCGTTCTGTGTCTGGTGCTGCAGGTCAAACTATGGACCGGGCAGGGTGGCCGCGCGGATGTCCGGCACCTGCGCGAGCGCGTCGAACAACAAAGTGCAGAGAATGCCCGTCTGCAACTACGCAACGAGGCGTTGGCGGCCGATGTGGAAGATCTGAAAACCGGCACTGATGCGATCGAAGAGCGCGCCCGCGGCGAGCTCGGAATGATCAAACCCGGTGAGACGTTTTATCAGGTGATCGAAGAAGAATCGAAGGCGA
>JANMSL010000296.1:0-4042 GCA_031389245.1 Lysobacterales bacterium
CCGCAAGGATAGGAGCCGGTTCCCTGCGGTGGTGTCCGTCACGGCGCTGCGCGACGCGCAGAACGCCATCATCGGCTATCTACTGATCGGCACCGACAATACTGCGCGCAAGCATGTGGAAGCAGAGCGGCAGAAGCTTGATCAGCGTCTGCGCGACCAGCAGTTCTATACGCGTTCCCTGATTGAATCCAATATCGACGCGCTGATGACCACAGATCAGTTTGGGATCATTACCGATGTCAACAAGCAGATGGAGACGCTTACCGGATGTACCCGCGACGAGCTGATCGGCGCGCCGTTCAAGAATTATTTTACCGATGCCGAGCGCGCAGAGGCTGGCATCAAACAGGTGATGAATGAAAACAAGCTCACCAATTATGAGCTGACCGCGCGCGCCCGCGATGGCCGGGAGACAGTGGTGTCCTACAACGCCACCACTTTTTACGACCGCAACAGGACATTGCAAGGGGTGTTCGCTGCGGCGCGCGACATCACCGAACGTAAACTGATGGATCAGGCGTTGCAGAATACCAATCTGGCACTGGAGACTGCGAAGTCCGTGGCGGAGAAGGCCAACCTCGCCAAGTCAGAATTTCTTTCCAGCATGAGCCATGAGCTGCGTACTCCGCTCAGTGCGATCCTTGGGTTTGCTCAACTGATTGAATCAGGAACGCCGCAGCTGTCGCCAACCCAAAAGCGAGGCATTGATCAGATTCTCAAGGCGGGTTGGTATCTGCTGGATCTGATCAACGAGATTCTTGATCTGGCATTGATAGAGTCCGGAAAACTGTCGCTTTCACTCGAGCCGGTGTCACTGACCACAGTCATGCACGAATGTGAAGAGATCACCGAAACGCAGGCCGAGAAACGTGGGGTCCAGATCAGCTTTCCAACTTTTGACAAAGAAATATTTGTTCAAGCGGATCGGATTCGCCTGAAGCAATCCTTGATCAACCTGCTCTCCAATGCGATCAAGTACAACAAGGCAAACGGTACGGTGATGGTCAGCTTTGTCGAGAAGGCGCCGGGACGCATCCGGATTTGTGTCGAAGATACCGGTGAGGGTTTGTCGCCCGAGCAGCTGGAACGGTTGTTTCAGCCGTTCAATCGCCTCGGCCAGGAGTCGACCGCCGAAGAGGGCACGGGAATCGGCCTGGTAGTTTGTAAACGGTTGATCGAATTGATGGGCGGCGTCATCGGCGTGGAGAGTACGGTGGGCCGGGGCAGCGTATTCTGGATCGAGTTGAGGCTTACCGGCGAACAACATTTCGGTATCGGCTCTGATGAGATTTCGACCTTGGCGCGCAGGCTGGTGAGTGATGGCGTGCAATTGCACACTTTGCTCTATGTTGAGGACAACCCGGCCAATCTGATGCTGGTCGAGGACCTCATCGCGCGACGGTCAGATATCCGACTGCTGAGTGCGCGGGACGGGAGAGCTGGCATCGATATCGCGCTGGTCGCCCAGCCGGATGTCATCTTGATGGATATCAATCTGCCGGACATCAGCGGTATCACTGTGCTCAAGATCCTTGCCACTGACCCGGCTACGTCGCACATACCGGTGATTGCGCTCAGTGCCAATGCGATTCCCAGAGATATCGAGAAAGGTCTGGAAGCGGGTTTCTTCCGTTACCTGACCAAACCGATCATGGTCAACCAACTGATGGACACGCTGGATGAGGCCTTCGCTCTGGCGAATGCGCTGGACGCGCCCGCGCCGGACGAGCAGGAGACATGATGGCGACTGCGCGGAACTTGTCTGCGTATTCCAGGAATCGACCATTGTGTGAGAGCTGGCAGTTTGCGCGCGCCATTTTCGGGCGCGGTTGATGCCGCAAGGAGCGTTTAGCTCTGGTGGCGACGCGCTGGTGACGCGCGTTGCATCTGATTTGTCAGCCAACTTTGCGCTCTAGTCTCAATCGCCGCTGGCGGTCTGCAAAACGCGACGACCCTGTCCGGCCACACCGATTCGCTCGGTTCAGTTCATTGCGCCGCGCTTACGCGCCAGACTGCGTTGCCGACATCGTCGGCCACCAGCAGTGCACCTCGTTTGTCGATCGCTACACCGACTGGGCGCCCAAAGGCCTTGCCATCGTCGCTGAGAAACCCGGTCAGTACATCAATGGGCGCGCCGACCGGCTGTCCGTTTTGAAAGGCCACAAAGATTACTTTGTAGCCGCTGTGCGGTTGGCGATTCCAGGAGCCGTGCTGTCCGATAAACATGCCATTGGCGAACGTCTCGGGCAGCGTGGTGCCCTTGGAAGCGGTCAAGCCGAGCGAGCCAGTGTGCGGACCAAGGGCATAGTCGGGTGCAATCGCCTTTGCCACCAGATCGGGCCGCGGCGGTTTGACACGCTGGTCCACGTGCTGGCCGTAATAGCTGTACGGCCAACCATAGAAGCCACCATCGCGCACCGAGGTCATGTAGTCCGGGACCAAATCACTGCCGATCTCGTCGCGCTCGTTGACCACCGTCCACAGGGCACCACTCGTGGGCTCCCACGCCATCCCATTGGGATTACGCAGGCCGGACGCAAACACGCGGTGGGCACCGCTGCTGATATCCACTTCCCAGATTGCAGCGCGCCCGGCTTCGGCTTCCATGCCGCGCTCGCCCACGTTGCTGTTTGAACCCACCGTCACATAGAGCTTGTCACCGTCCGCACTGGCGATGATATTTTTCGTCCAGTGGTGGTTGATCAGCCCTGCCGGAATCGGCAGCAGTTGAATTCCTGCTTCGGTGATTTCCGTTGCGCCGGTGACGTAAGGAAAGCGCACCACCGCATCCGAGTTGGCCACATACAACTGATCGCCGACCAGCGTCATGCCAAAGGGCGAGTGCAGACCCTGCAGCAACACGCTGCGCAGGTCGGCTACACCATCAGCGTCGCTGTCGCGCAACAGCGTGATGCGGTTCGCGCTGGGCACGCCAGCGCCCGCCTTTTTCATCGCCCGGCCCATCACCCAGCCTTTGATGCCTTTGCCATCCTCGGGTTTGGGTGGGGCATTGGATTCGGCTACCAGTACATCGCCATTGGGCAGCACGTGCAGCCAGCGCGGATGGTCCAGGCCGCGGGCGAATGCCGTCACCTGGGTGCCCGGCGCTGCGACTGGCGCTGCGCCGGCCGGCCAGCCAACGGCCGGTGCGATATTCACAGTGGGCAGCAGCGTTTTGCGCGGTGGCGGCAAGTCGGGCTGCGGACCCGTGCCAGCCGCAACCGGGAGTGTGGCCATCTCGCCGCAGGCGCCGACCGTGCACAGTACCCAACTCATCAGCAGCAGCCTGCCGGGGTGTCGCAACGATGGGGCGAGCGCAGCGCGTGTGCTGTGCACAGCACTAGTCAGATTTGAAACCAACACGTTCATTGCGTTCACTCCTGTTGTGCGACGGCCGCGCGCGCAGCGATCGGCTAGCGCGGGTCAGTTCTGAGCGACTGCTGTGGGTGCCGTGGTGATCGGGTCTCCCGACACCACACAAGACGCCATACCAAGCACCCGAACCATCTTTTTATGCGTCGCGTCCCAATAATCGGCCGCATCAGGAACGAATTTGAGCAGCGCTAGGCGGGAGGAGTCGGGACCGTCCGGAAACCACGACTCGGCAAACGATGTCCACAATTTCTCCGCGTCGCCGTGCTCAGCGTAGATCTCGCCATGACCCGACAGCGAAACGTAGATGGCGCGCTGTGCGTCGCTGAAAGTGAGGTTGACCACGCCCAGCTGTTCGACTTTTGCCGAACGAACATCGGTAAATAACCATAGCGCACCGCTGGCGTCCATCTTCAACGGCGACATCGGCCGACTGATCAGCGCTCCGTCGCCATCGATGCTGGTTAGCATGGCCACTGAGAACAGCTCGATCTGTGTACCAATCCGGGTGAACTCGGCATTGTCTTGGGCTTCGATCTTCATCCGTAACTCCCGCGTGAGGAATGCTGCCGCAACCCTACGAGTTGCCCGTGACTACGTCTGTTGCTGCATCGTTCGATGCCAAATCGTTCGATGCAAAATTGATGCAGCCCGTGAAGCGCACGGGCCG
>JANMSL010000301.1:0-2877 GCA_031389245.1 Lysobacterales bacterium
GCGGCCTGCACGCCGTACCGCTGGTCCAGCGCGCACGGATTCGAAAGTTGGTGCACTACACCGACTTCGCTCAGAACTCGTTCAAGGCGAACCGCTACAGAGAGCTGCGTGCCCGGCTGCGATCCAGGGTCGGGCAACGGCCCGAGCACGTCTCTCCAGGGGTGTACATCATACGAGGCCAAGCCGGCGAGCGCAGGCTGCTCACCAACGAATCCGATCTGATCGACCATCTTCGGGGGCGTGGCTTTGAAATTGTCGACCCCTCCGGACTGAGCGCGGCCGAGGTTGCACGGAGGACGCTGGACGTGCCGATCGTCATCAGTGTTGAGGGTAGCCACCTCTCTCACGCGATCTACACGCTCCGAGACGCGGGCACCATGCTGGTGCTGCAGCCGCCGGACCGATTTGCCATGCCCTTCAAGGAGTTCACCGACTGCCTGGACATGCGGTTTGCTTTCCTCGTGGGCACCCAAGCGGAGGGTGGATTTTCGGTCCCGCTGGACGACCTGTGTCGAATGCTCGACAGGCTGGGTTGAGTCTGTCGCAACATCCGCCCGCCCGATGTCCGACTCCACGCGCGTTCACGATGAGCTGATTCTGCTGCCGAGCATCAAGGCTCACCGTGGCACGCACGGTGGGCTGGTGCTGACCAGGAAGTTTCTCAACGGCGCGCGGCAATACGAGGCCGTGTGGCCCGGGCGCGTCACGACGCTGATCGATGTTCATGATTTGCCGACGTCTGACATGGACCACGTCGATGTGCCGGTCGGCTCGTCCGGCGCGCGGATCGAGTTTCGCCCAGAGCCCTTGGCCGGGCTCCGCGAGCGAGTCCGCGACGCTGCTGTGGTGCTTATGTTCCTGTCTCCCTACGAAGAGCCAGCAGCACGCCTTTGCGCCGAATTGGAGGTGCCGGTCGTCTTCTATGCAGAGTATTCGCCTCGAACGGAGCGACAGATTGTCGAAGCCGAGACACGCAACCCCATTGTCCGCTGGCGGCGAAAGCTCTGGCTGATTCAAGCAGAGCGGAAACGCCGACGCATGCTGCAGCTTGCCGCGGGGATCCAATGCAGCGGTGCGCCGGTCTATGAGGCTTACCGCCGATTCAATCGCAGCGCGATGCTTTTCTTCGACAGCCGAGTTCCCGCAAGTGACGTGATGGACATGACCCAACTGGCTGCCAAAGCGGCCGGATTGGCGGTCGGCCGGCCGTTGCGCCTGGTGTTTGGCGGACGGCTGGTTGCGATGAAAGGCGTCATGCACCTGCCGCTCGTTGCAGAAGCACTGCGACGACTGGGGGTCAGGTTTCAGCTGGACATTTATGGCGCAGGCGCATTGAAAGAGGCGCTCGCCAGGGACATTGCGCGACGTCGCCTTGAACATTGCGTTGCTTTGAAGGGCGTGCTTGACTTCCAGACGGAGTGGCTGCCCATGCTGAAGAGCAAGGCCGACATCTTCGTGTGCTGCCATCCACAGGGCGATCCGTCGAGTACCTATCCCGAAGTGATGTCGTGTGGTGTCCCGATTGCCGGCTACGACAACGAAGCGTTCAAAGGGATCGTCCAGCACTCGGGCAGTGGTTGGCTTTCGGCCATGCACGAGCCCGAGGCCTTGGCTCGGCTGATTGCAAGACTGGATGGCGACCACGCCGAGATCGCCAGGGCGGCTGCGGCGGCTCGGGGCTTCGCGGAGGCGCACTCTTTCGAGAGGACATTCGCCGCTCGAACGCAGCATCTGATCGAACTGAGTCGCCTGACGGCGGGGCCGAGGCGAACGGAGTCAGGGGGCGGGGAGCCAGTAAGCGCTGTCGGTTGAGGCGTTGAAGTAGAACGGGTTGCTCTGAGTGGTGGTGGCGAAGAAGCCAGAGCAGCCTGCTATCTTGTTGGTTTGGTTGTTGAAGGTCCAGAAGGCACCGCACACCGAATCGCGCATCGTGATGCGGCACTGAGCGAGATCCGGGGACACGAACGTGCTGTAGTGGTTGGCTACGGCCTGCCAGGCAACGGCCTGAAGCGAACTGGCCTGCGTCGCGGTCACCCCTGTGGGCGCCCAGGCCCCCACCGGAGAGCGGCGGTAGACCGACGCATAGTTGACCAGTGCCATGTAGTAAGCGCCAAGGGATGTGAGGTGCACATCATCCGTAAAGATGCGGCCCACGGTCTCGCGAACGGTGCTGCCGCTCACGCCTGCCACACCGGCACCCTGCGTGGCCTGCTCCACCAGGCTGGCCAGCGCCAGACCCGCGGGCAGGTAGACCACGCGATCAGCCCGGCCCACAGAAGACAGCGACTGGTTGATGCGAGAAGCCACGCACTGCCAGGCCGGCGCCACGGTTCGCTCGTAGCTGATCCAGCTGGTCGGATTGCTCTTGTCCGGGACACCGAGCCAGGAGTGATACAGGTAGGTGTTGGCCTGCGGATTGCCCTCGATGAGGCGTTCGTGGAAGTGGCGGGCATACCTGACGGTGTCTTCGTACAGGATGGTTTCGATCAAGTCGTGACGCTCGGTCAGGATCAACGTGTCGTAGCGCTGCCCCTCGATGGTTTGCGGCTGGCGCAGTTCATTGACGACGTTCATGCCGGAGCCGACGCGGTTCTTGCCGGTGCTGTACCCGGGAAAGGTCGACAGGCTGGTATTGCCACCGCGGGTGCGGATCCGGATCGGCGAGCCCGGAGTGTTTTGCTGGTTCCACCAGACCTGAGTGTTCAGGCTCTGTGCGATGGAGGCGATGTAGTCGGGCAAAGGGTTGTCGGTCAGGCTGTGGCCTGAGATGAACAAGCGCGCGGACGTGCGCGGGTCGCTCAGCGGGGGGGCGGGAGCCGGTGCAGGCGCCGGTGCAGGTGCAGGCGCCGGTGCAGGTGCAGGCGCCGGTGCAGGTGC
>JANMSL010000321.1:0-12695 GCA_031389245.1 Lysobacterales bacterium
GATTCTCTCTGGAAGGCGGCGATTCGTTCATACCCCTGATGGACGCCATCATCCAGCGTGCCGGCGCCAATGGCGTAAAAGAAACCGTAATTGCGATGGCGCATCGCGGTCGCCTCAATTTGCTGATCAATACCCTTGGCAAGGCACCGGGCAAACTTTTCGAAGAGTTTGAGGGCAAGCACGAGCACATCGATGACCCGGCGCACTCCGGCGACGTGAAGTACCACATGGGCTACTCGGCCGACGTGCCGACGCCGGGGGGGCCCATGCATTTGGCGCTGGCGTTCAATCCGTCGCACCTGGAGATCGCCAATCCGGTCGTGGTCGGCTCGGTACGCGCGCGCCAGACGCGGCGTCGAGACCACAATCGCGATCAGGTGCTGCCGATCACTGTGCATGGTGATTCAGCGTTTGCCGGTCAAGGTGTGGTGATGGAGCTATTCACCATGTCTCAGGCACGCGGATTTGCCGTCGGTGGCACGGTGCACGTGGTCATCAATAACCAGGTTGGCTTCACCACCAGCCGCCAGGACGATACGCGCTCGACCTTCTATTGCACCGATGTTGCCAAAATGGTCAGCGCTCCGGTGTTTCACGTCAATGCGGACGATCCCGAAGCAGTGTTCTTTGTCGCCGAACTCGCCTTCGACTATCGCAAGGCCTTCAAGCGCGATGTCGTTATCGATTTGGTCTGCTATCGCCGTCATGGTCACAACGAAGCCGATGAACCGGCAGCGACGCAGCCGTTGATGTATCAGAACATCCGCGCGCGCAAGACTACGCGCGAGCTGTATGCCGAAAGACTAGCGGCAGACAACGTGCTCAGCGCAGAACAGAGCAAGGCGATGTCCGATGTCTATCGGCAAAAGCTCGACGCTGGCGAGAGCGTCGGTGAGTCGACCAAGCCCGACGACGGGCTGCCACACATCGACTGGCACCACTTTCACGACAGCAAAGAGGCTGAGCGCATCGTAACCGGCGTGCCGTTGCCGGAACTGGCTGCGCTGGCCAGCCAACTCAACACGCTCCCGTCAACCGCGAAATTACATTCGCGCGTGGCCAAGGTGTATGACGACCGGCTGAAGATGGGCGCAGGTGAACTGCGCATGGATTGGGGATTCGCCGAAACACTGGCCTATGCGAGCCTGATCCGGGACGGCTTCAAGCTGCGCGTTGTCGGTCAGGACTCCGGCCGCGGTACCTTCTTTCATCGGCATGCGCTGGTGCACGACCAAGCCACCGGCGAAGCGCTGTTTCCGCTGCAAACACTTGCCGCCGAGCCCAGCATGGTGTCGGTAGTCGACTCACTACTGTCAGAAGAAGCGGTAATGGGATTCGAATACGGTTACTCGACCGCCGATCCGCATACCCTGGTGATCTGGGAAGGCCAGTTCGGCGATTTTGCCAATGGTGCTCAAGTCGTGATCGATCAATTTATCTCTTCCGGCGAAGCCAAATGGGGCCGCCTCTGCGGCATGGTGTTGTTCCTGCCGCACGGCTATGAGGGCCAGGGCCCAGAGCATTCATCCGCGCGACTTGAACGCTTCCTGCAATTATGTGCTGTCAACAACATGCAGGTGTGCACACCAACCACCCCGGCGCAGATGTTCCACATGCTGCGTCGCCAGATGGTGCGCAATTCGCGTAAGCCACTGATCGTGATGACGCCCAAGTCGATGCTCCGCAACAAGATGTCGACCTCTTCGATGGAGGATCTCGGCAAGGGTGGCTTCCAGAATCTGATTCCGGATTCGAAAACCAAAGGCGGCAAACCGGTGGCGCGAGTCGTCGTTTGCGGTGGCAAGGTCTACTACGATCTCCTTGAAGACGCAGAAAAACGCGGTGTTGATAATGTCGCAATCGTGCGCATCGAACAGCTCTATCCGTTCCCACGCCAGGATCTGATCACCGAACTGCTGCGTTTCCCAGCGGCGACCGATGTGGTCTGGTGCCAGGAGGAACCGATGAATCAAGGGGCCTGGTATCAAATCGCGCATCACTTGCGCGCCTGCCTTGGTGCAAAGCAAACGCTTCACTACGCTGGTCGACCGCGCTCGCCTGCCCCGGCCTGCGGCCACATGAGCACGCATGTGGCCGAGCAAGCCGCCTTGGTGGAGCAGGCGCTGGTCGCCAAACTCAACGGTGAACAGGTGCATGAGTAATCCCGCTTCGACGGCTAGCCGCCGATGCACCTGTGCGCAATTTTTGCTTACCGCCAGTCCTGAATTAACCCATTAACCCGAGGACGCGATCCATGTCCATTGAAGTCAAAGTTCCGGTTCTGCCCGAGTCCGTTTCCGATGCGATCATCGCCACCTGGCACAAGAAGCCGGGCGATACGGTAAGGCGTGACGAAAACCTGGTTGATCTCGAAACTGACAAAGTGGTGCTCGAAGTTCCAGCACCTGCTGATGGCGTGCTCAAGGCGATCATCAAGAATACCGGTGACACCGTCGGTAGCCAGGAAGTGATTGCCATCGTTGAAGCAGGCGCGGTAGCAGCAACCCCCGCAGCCATTGCCGAACCCGCCAAGCCGGCTGCAGCAACCCCGGCATCGGCGAAGGCTGCAGCCAATACCGCAGATCTTTCGCCCGCTGGTCGACGTGTTGCCGAAGAGAACAAAATCGACCCGGCCAATGTCGCCGGCAGTGGTCGCGCCGGTCAAGTAACCAAAGAAGATTTGGTCAATTTCATGCGAACGGGCGCTGCTCCGGCTCCGGTCAGCAGCGCAACGGTGTTGCCGCCCACCCCCGCACCCGCCGGCCCACGATCTGAGCAACGCGTACCGATGACGCGTATGCGCAACCGCATTGCCGAGCGTCTGATGTTGTCGAAAAACTCCATTGCCATGCTGACCTCGTTCAACGAGATCAATCTGCGCGCGGTCAGCGAGATGCGCAAGACCCACGGCGAAGCGTTTGAAAAGTTCAATGGCATCAAGCTCGGCTTCATGAGTTTTTTCGTCAAGGCCGCGGCCGAGGCGCTCAAGCGTCACGCCATTGTCAATGCATCAGTCGATGGCAACGATGTCATCTATCACGGCTACAGCGACATCTCCATCGCGGTCTCCACCGACAAGGGCCTGGTCACTCCGGTATTGCGCAATGCCGAGACCCTGGGCTTCGCCGAAATCGAAAAAGCCATTGGCAGCTATGCCAAGAAAGCGCGCGAGGGTGGTTTGTCGCTGAACGATTTGCAGGGCGGCACTTTCACCATCACCAATGGGGGCACCTTCGGTTCGCTGTTCTCGACACCGATTGTCAATCCGCCGCAGAGTGCCATTCTCGGCATGCACGCGATCAAGGACCGCGCCATCGTCGAGAACGGCGCTGTCATCGTCGCGCCTATGATGTATGTGGCATTGAGTTACGACCACCGCATTATCGACGGCAAGGACGCGGTGCTGTTCCTGGTCGACATCAAGAATCAGCTTGAAAATCCGCATCGGATGCTGCTCGGACTCTAGTCACCGTGAATATCAATTCCGCCCGGCCAGAGATCGCTGCCGCCAAACCCATTCCTTTCGGGGGCATCGGATTGTGTTTCGGCATTGCGGCACTGTTACTGGCACTCATTGCCACTCCGCTGGCGGCAGTTCTTGAATCCGAGGATTGGTTGCCTTACGCAACTTCGCTTTGGGATCAGGAGATTTCCGAAACGCGTTCGTATCTTTGGCTGCGCCTGTTTTATGGCGCACTCGGCGTTGTTGCGATCGTTTGCGCTTTGGTAGAAACACATCTGAGGCGAATGAACTGGACTGCACGGTTTGGTCTGATTCTCGGCGTAATTGCCCTGGCCTGGAAATGGGTGATCTGGGGCATTGTCATTGCCGTGGCTGTCGCCATCTTGTTGAACGTGAGCTAGTACACAGACCCCAAGTTAACGAGATTTGAAAAAGCGCCACTTCGCCCGGATAGCGTCGTAGCAATCCTTGCCAAGATCGGCGACCTGGACTTCGGTCAGCGCCTGACCAGGAAAACGAGTCCGCCGCTTTCGCTTGCTCTGATGCCTCTGGGTTGTGACACTGATCCGGAGCAACACTCGACCGTATTCTTAAGTGAGGAAAACCATGAGCGAACAATATGACGTCATCGTGATTGGCGGCGGGCCCGCGGGCTACGTCGGCGCAATCCGGGCCGCGCAGCTAGGCTTGAAGACCATCTGTGTCGACGCGTTTCTCGGCAAAGACGGCAAACCTGCACTGGGCGGTACCTGCCTCAACATCGGCTGCATACCCTCAAAAGCGATGCTCGACTCCAGCAAGCAGTTTCACAATCTCATGCACGGATTCAAAGATCACGGCATCAGTGCGGACAACGCCAAGATGGACGTGAGCGTGATGGTCGGGCGCAAAGACAAGATCGTCAAACAGTTCAGCGGCGGCATCAATGCGCTGTTCAAAGCAAACAAGGTCACTTACCTCGCGGGCTTCGGCAAATTGCTGCCCAACCGACAGGTGGAAGTCACGGCACATGACGGCAGCAAACAGACCATTGCGGCAACCAATGTGATTCTGGCCGCGGGTTCGGTGCCGATCGAATTACCATTTGCAAAGTTCGACAACCGGTTCATCGTCGACAACGCGGGGGCGCTGGATTTCGCCAGCGTGCCCAAGCGGCTGGGCGTCATCGGCGCTGGCGTTATCGGGCTCGAATTGGGATCGGTATGGCGTCGGCTCGGCGCAGATGTCACGGTGGTTGAAGCCCTGCCTGAGTTCCTTGCGACGGTCGACACCGACGTTGCGCGAGTGGCCAAGCGTGAGTTCGAAAAACAGGGTATCAAGATCTTGCTTGGGGCGACGTGTTCGAATGCCGCGATCAAGGGCGAGGAAGTACACCTGAGCTTTGCCGATAAGGAAGGCGAGAAGACGCTGGTTGTCGACAAGCTCCTGGTCGCCGTTGGGCGCCGCGCCAACAGCGGCGGTCTGCTGGCCGATGGCACCGGCGTAAAACTCGATGAGCGCGGGCGCATCCAGGTCGATGCGCATTGCTGGACGGGTGTCGAAGGGGTTTGGGCGGTAGGCGACTGCGTGCGCGGTCCGATGCTGGCGCACAAGGGTTCCGAGGAAGGGATTGCCGTCGCTGAAATCATCGCCGGCAAACCTGGACACGTAAATCTGGATACGGTCCCCTGGGTGATCTACACAGAACAGGAAGTGGCGTGGGTCGGCAAGACCGAAGAACAGCTCAAGGCCGAAGGCATTCCGTATAAAACAGGCAGTTTTCCGTTCGCTGCTATCGGACGTGCGGTGGCAATGAATGAAACCGCCGGTATGGTCAAAGTCATCGCCCACGCCGACACTGACCGCCTGCTTGGCGTGCATATGGTCGGTGCCTGCGTGTCCGAACTCGTGCATGAAGCGGTGGTTGCGATGGAGTTCCACGGCTCGGCCGAGGATCTGGCACGCATCTGTCATGCCCATCCCACTCTGTCCGAAGCGGTGCACGAAGCGGCATTGGCCGTGGACAAGAGAGCAATTCATAAAGCCAACTGAGTAACTGCCATGTTTGTTCGACTGCCCTTGCCGCGGCTCCTCTTTGCCCTTCTCGCGCTTGCTGTTGTGCCGTCGGTTGGGGCCGAATGTCCGATGCAAAAGACGCAGGTCACCGGGCGCGTGCATTCCGACAATCAACCGGTTGCAGGTGCTCTGGTGAAGGTCATCTGGGACGAACAGCGCGTGCGCAATTTGTCCGCTGAAACCCGTTCTGGCGCCGATGGCGGCTTCGAACTTACGCTGAGCTTCAGTTCGTTCGACGGACGTACTCTGCTCGCCAAGGAGAAATGCGGGTATCAGCCGAAGGAATTCGAACTCGAAGTGCGTCACGACAATTTCCGCAACTTCCGCAAGATCTACAACCTGGACAGACTCGGAAAGTCGTTGTCGATCAAACTGCGACCGCGCTGAGATTTCAGGAAGATGATCACGCTCCCCAACCCATTTCGCGCGTTTCGCATTCACGCCGAAGCAAAGCCGTTCCGTGCAGGCATCGAATCGATGCTGGTTGACCAGCTCAGTCCCGGCGAGTTGGTCATCAAGACGGCATACAGCAGCGTCAATTACAAGGATGCGCTGGCCGGAACCGGTCGCGGCAAGATCCTTCGCGAGCCGGTTCTGAATGGTGGCATCGATGTTGCGGGGCATGTCATCGCCACGGCCGATCCGGGGTTCCGTGAGGGCGATGCTGTGTTGGTCACCGGCTCGGGCTTGTCGGAAACGCGCGATGGCGGCTACAGCGAATACGCGCGCATTGCGTCACGTTCCGCGCTACCCCTGCCTGCAGGCCTGGATCTGCGCGAAGCGATGGTCCTGGGAACGGCTGGATTTACCGCTGCGCTCGCCTTGCTGCGCATGGAGGCAAATGGTCAAACACCCGATATGGGGCCGATCGTTGTCACTGGCGCCACCGGCGGCGTGGGCATGCTGGCGATCGACATTCTCAGCACCGCCGGCTACGAAGCGCATGCCATAACCGGCAAAGTCGAGCAATTCGATACCTTGATCGCGCTTGGCGCGACCCAATGCATCGCCCGCAAAGACCTCTATTGGGGGCAGCGACCGTTGGAAACCAGCCGCTGGGCGGGCGCAATCGACAGCGTCGGAGGTGAAATGCTTTCCGGCTTGACTCGCGTCATTCATCCTTTCGGCAACATCGCAGTCTGTGGCATGGCCGGCGGTGCCGAGCTGCACACCACGGTGATGCCTTTCATCATCCGCGGCGCCAGTGTGCTGGGCGTTGCCTCCGCTGGTACCGCCTACCCCATCCGGCGCACGCTCTGGGAACGGCTGTCGGGTCCTTGGAAACCTCGGCATTTGCAAAGGATTTGCACTCGCGAAGTCGGTTTAGATGAATTGACCGAAGTTTTTGCTACGATGCTCTCAGGCGGGTCGTTCGGTCGCACTCTCGTTCGTCTCTGAGTGCAGCCAGCCGCAGCCAGTCCACACGGAATGAAGAAAGGGGAAACATGGGGCGCATTCTTATTGTTGACGATTCTCCTTCGCAGATTGAAGCTCTGCGACGGGTAATCCAGAAAATGGGCCACGAGATCATCACTGCGGAAGATGGGCAGCAGGGTATCGAGGCCGCAAAACGCGAGCTTCCGGACCTGATCCTCATGGACGTGGTGATGCCGAATCTAAACGGCTTTCAAGCGACGCGACAAATCAGCAAAGACGCCAAGACCAGCCATATTCCGGTGATCCTGGTAACCACCAAGGACCAGGAGACCGACAAGGTCTGGGGTATGCGTCAAGGCGCCAAGGCCTACGTAACCAAGCCGGTGAGCGAGTCCACGCTCATGCAAACGATCAACGAGCTGATGCCGCGCTGAGCGAGCAAACAGCGGGCAATCAAAATTGGCTGCGCGGATCGAAATTGAAGGTCTCGCGCATCTGCTCATAGAATCCCCGCTGGGCTTCATCTAACGCCGGCGGAGTTTGTATCTCCAGCACCACGTATTGGTCGCCAGGCTTCGGTCCAGACATTCCGCGACCCTTCAGACGCAAGCGTTTGCCGGTCGCCGATCCTTCGGGAATGCGCATGCCCACCGGCCCGGCCAACGTTGGCACCTCGATGGTCGCTCCCAATGCTGCTTCCCAGGGTGTGATCGGCAATCGCAAAACAACGTCGCGTCCGTCCAGCTCGTAACGGGAATGTGGAGGCACTTCGATTTCCAGCATTAGATCGCCTGCGCCCGCCGGCCCGGGCGCGCCCTGGCCCGCCAAACGAATGGTTTGTCCGTTGAGTATTCCTGCCGGAATCTTCACGTCCAGCGATTTCTGTTCGCCGCCGCGCGTCAGGCTGACACGCTGCGCGCCACCAACAAAGGCGGTTTCCAGATCGATCTTCAGTCGCGCGCTGACATCGGCACCGCGACGCGATGGACCGCGCTGCGGTTGACCCGCACCGCGAGCGAACAGCGAGTCAAAAAAATCACTGAATCCCGCGGATTGTGGGTCACTCGCATCAGTCTCGAATCCGCCGCGGCCGTGCCAGCCTGGCGGCGGGCGAAAATCGTCGCCAGCTCTAAAGCCGCCACGCTTGAGATCGTCATAGGCCTTGCGCTTTTCCGGATCCTTTAGCGCTTCATGGGCCTCGTTGATCGACTTGAACCGTTCCTCGGCGTCCTTTTCTTTGCTGACATCGGGATGAAACTTGCGCGCAAGACGTCGATACGCCGCCTTGATCTCGGCAGCGCTCGCGGTATCGGTCAATCCGAGTGCCTCGTAATAATCCTTGAACTTCATTCGCGCCTATCCTTATCACTCAGCTGCCATCGCGTAGACGCACAGAGAACCACATTCCGGTGAACCGCAAAGGGCGTGGGTCGGGCAGAATTCCAAAGGCCCGATCCGACCGAAAATCGAACTCGTGCTGTGGCAAACACGAACAGCCTGCGGCAGGAAATTCCGCCGCAAGCTGTTCCGACCATTTAAGGATGGTTTGAACAAGTCATCACTTTGTCTTCGCCACACTACTTAGTACTTGCCAAACCCCAAAAAACCTGCAGTTTTTCGCCCCCTGACTCAGGGGGCTATCTCGGCTCCGGACTTGTTCAGAGGTTCCTTAACACTGCGCCGCTGATCAGGCCTTGATCTGAATACGACGCGCCGTCTGCTCGGGCTTTTTCGGAATTACGATCTCAAGCACACCGTGCTTTCCCTGCGCGCTGATACCCTCGGCATCCGCGCTATCGGGCAGTCCGAATCGTCGATGAAACAGTCCGTGCGCGCGCTCGATGCGTGTGTATTTCTTGCTTTTTCCGGCGTCAGCCTGCGGCACACTGTTTTCGGGCTCTCGCTCTGACTTGCGCTCACCACGGATGGTCAGCACGCCTTTTTCCATGCTGATCTCGATATCGCTGGGATCAACACCCGGAATATCGCATTGGATCACGAAGCGCTGCGCCTCTTCGATCACGTCGACCGGCGGCGTCCACTGGCTGGTCACGACGTTGCTCTGGTCGTCCTCGTTGAGGTTCCAGAATTTTTCCAGCATCTGTTTGAAATCGCCCGAAAGCGCACGTTCGCGGCTCACGGGATTGTAACGAAGCATGGTCATGATTGAATCTCCGGCTGGTGCGCAACACGTCGGCTGCGCTTGATCCCAAGTTGTGGACAGGCAAGCGGCATTTCAAGAGCCGACTTCACCTCGATTCATGTTGAGACTTCGCTATCATGGGGATTCCGCCATCGCGGCGGCTGAAAAGGAGCATTGCATGAGCATTCAAGTGGGCGACCATCTGCCCGAAGCAACACTGAACACACTGAATAACGGCGTCCAATCGCTCTCAGTCCAGGAGATTTTTGCCGGAAAGAAAGTCGTGCTGTTCGCGGTACCAGGGGCTTTCACGCCAACCTGTTCGGCCAAGCATCTGCCCGGTTTTATCGAGCATCTGGCTGCGATCAAAGCCAAGGGAGTGGATGCCGTGGCCTGTCTTTCGGTCAACGACGCCTTCGTCATGCAGGCCTGGGCGAAGAGCCAGGAAGTGCCCGAGGAAGTGTTGATGCTGGCCGACGGCAACGGCGCGTTTACCCAACTGCTGGGGCTGGAATTGGACGCCACTGCCTTCGGCATGGGCATGCGCAGCAAACGCTTCGCTCTGGTCGCCGAGGATGGAGTGGTAAAGCAATTGTTTGTAGAAGCACCGGGCGAGTTCAAGGTTTCTTCGGCCGAGCACGTGCTGGGCAATCTTTAACCTGATTGCAGTATCTGAAGAACCTCCGGCGGCGAGTTCCTGGATTCAAGCGAGTACTTGGATTCAAAAAACCCGATTCGCAGCCGGAGCGTTCCCGGATGCTGCGGTTATGCGAGTTGACGGCGGCACGCCCGCAGCCCAAGCGCAGCACAGCGTTTTCAACATCGCCGCCCGCTTTCGGCAGACTCAGTCCTCGCCGAGCTCAGTCCTCGCCGAACAATCCCGATGTGCGCAGCAGGGCTTCAAAGTCTTTGGATTGGAGCGAACGCCCGCTCATTTCGTCCATGCAGGATTCATCCTCGGCGCAGACTCGGTCCGGTAGCGGCAGCGTCAACCCATCGAGCTCGAATTGCGGCTCGGCATCCAGGCGTAGAGACGCAACAGCGCGCCGCTGCAACGCCAGCCGCTCATCCGTCGAATACGCATTGTGAAAACGGGTCACCAACCCGTTCCAACGATCGGTATCCATGCAACCCGATACTTGCAGCGGCCAAACGTCCGCAAGTTCGTATCGCGCGGCCGAGCGCTCGCCATGCAACGCGGCGACAATGTCCACGCGCTGCACTTTCGGCCGATCGTAACCATCACTGCACATCGGCCCATAGGTACCTGAAGCCCATGGCCGCTCGATCTTGCGCACGGTCGGCATCAGTTCGGCACCGGCGATAGCGGCGCGCAGATCGCCAATAGACTGGGTCAGCGTATTGCTTTGCTGGCGCGCAGACTGCGCTTCGAGCGTCTGCAGCGCAGCCGCCGCTTGCCCGCCGCGCAACTGCAACAGCGCCAACATGCTCTGTGACTCTTCGCTTGGATTTGACTGCATCCTGCCGGCCGTTATCGCAATCTGATACACCGCCAGCGCTTCGGCTGCAAATTCGCCGTGCGCCCACCGCGTCAGCACGTCGTCGAGCCCGTAGGCGTTGATCTGCCACGTCAGCAGCGCCAAATCAGGCTTCGCCAGTAGCTCGCGCACGGCGCTCAATCCTTCTGCTGGTCCGAGCTTGGCAGCCGTTTCGATGTCCTTTTGGTAGACCTTGGTCAGACGCTCAATTTTTGCTTTGTCCGATTCGCTTGACGGCGCATGGCACTGCCCAATCGGGGCAAATGCATCGCTGGAGGCGCGCAGCAATGCCACCAGCCGATGCGCGGTTTCGGTTGTCAGCGGCCGACTTTTTTGTGTGCAGCTCGCATCCACAGCAAAGTCACATTCCTTGCTGGGCAAGCGCAGCTTCAAGCCCAAAAACGGCAGCGCCGCGGGCACAGAATCAATCAGCGACTGCTCGGCACCGATCAACGCGCTGTGCAGTTGCTCACGCGAGTAGCTCGTATCAAGCAGCTTGCTCAGCCGGTCATTGTCGGCATAATCATTGCAGCCGCGCAGCGCCTTGGGCCACCACCGCATCAGTTCGGCACGCGCCGCTACCGCCGCTCCTTCGGTGGCCAACACCAAGGCTGAAATCGAAACCGCGTGCGTCTCGCCCATGGAATGTGCATCCGCGTTGGCACATGCCGCTGAGCGTTCATCGAACAGATCTGAAATCTCGGTACCTGCAGCCAGATCAGCTTCCGCGACCTTGCCCGTAGCGATCCAGTTCACGATCGCTGGCGCGCATACTGCTCCGCACAACGTGTCCGTATTCCCTTGCGCGCGTTTCGCGTACTCGCGCGCATGCGCCAATTGCCCTGCCCGCAATGCAATGCCGGCGCGCATCGCCTGCCAGCTGGCGTCCTCTTGTAGCGAGGGCAAGCGAGACTCAACGGCATCTGCAAGTATGCTCAAATCAAGCGCATCGGCTTCCGCTGATTGTTGCGAAATCACATGCGCAAGCATCGACATCGACTGGCCGTCGGGGGCAATCGGATTCGCGATTGCAGCCAGTTCCTCGTCTGATGCCTTTTTGATCCACGTGCGCATTGCCGCCACCGCCGTCGCTCCGGAGTCATCGACCCTGGCCTGATAAATCGCGGTGACAAATTCCTGGATTGCGGCTCCCCTGCGCTCAAAGTCAGGGCCGTCGATTGCTGATTCCATCGCGCCAGCCGTCGATACGCTGAAAATAAGCACTGGAGCGGACAATACCTGCCATAACACGCGCATCAGTTTTCTCCCGGTTGCCGCGGACTGCAAACCTCAGTGTTCGCAGACTATAGCGGACACCAGGTCCGTTTCATGGGTTTGCGCTACTGCGCTCGCGCAGGAACGGATCAGCCTCAAAGGCAGTCGATTTGTCAACGCCAAGGGTTGCGCCTGGAGCCGCTTCAACCAATACACTCCGACCAGGGATGGTCTGAACAAGTCACTACTTTGTCTTCGCCACACTGCTTATTGCTTGCCAAGCCCCAAAAAACCTGCGGTTTTTCGCCCCCTGACTCAGGGGGCTATCTCGGCTCCGGATTTGTTCAGAGGTTCCATAGGTTTCTACGACATTATTTGCGCGCGATCGGGCGACGCGCGTCGCTGATCCAGCCACTCCATGACGGAGCGAACAGTCGGGCACCGGGCAGGCCCGCATAGTGCATCGCCAGGATGTTGTGACAGGCAGTGACCCCGGACCCGCACATATGCGCGACGGCTTGCGGCGATCGCGACTGCAACAGCGCCTCGAACTCAACGCGCAGGCGCTCGGCAGGTTTGAAACGGCCATCCGCCAGCGTGTTTTCTGTCCATGGGCGATTCACCGCGCCAGGCACATGACCCGCCACTGCATCAAGCGGTTCGACATCGCCGCAAAATCGGGGGCTTGCTCGTGCATCCACCAGCATCAACGCAGAGGACGATGGCAATGCGGCCAGTTCCTCGAAACTGACGAATCGTCGTGCATCGAACTGTATCTGCACCGGTTTGCCGGGCCGATCACGCAGCTCGATTTCAATCGCACCTTGTGCCGATTGCCATGCGGCAATGCCACCATCGAGCACCGCGACCGCTGCGTGACCCGCCGCCTGCAACATCCACCATAGGCGCGCCGCCGTGGTGCCATTGCTTGCATCGTAACAAA
>JANMSL010000336.1:0-3955 GCA_031389245.1 Lysobacterales bacterium
CTCATTCGGACCATACTTAAGCGTCGGATGCAGCATGACAGGAGCGTCGCACAACAGCGATGAAGAATGTCCTTGGCGGCCCCCGTGTCCCTCCGCCAGACACATTGGCTAAACTTTTGCCCTCCACGCCTTCAGCACTTCCCGCTCGCGCTCGGCAGTGATTCCCGCTCGCAGCTTCTGCCGACGTTCGGCGGGTTGGCTGTTGAACCAGGCGAGCGTGTCGGCAGCGGTCGTTGCCAACGGCCGGAAGCTGAGGCCGGCGGCGAGGGCTTTGGTGATCACGCTGCGATTAAAGCCAGCATTCTCGGCGTCGTCGGGCACCCAGACCGGCATATCGCCCCAGGGCGAGACGTTTTGCGCAGCGAGAAAATCGGCCGGCACCCACTGCAGTCGGGCGCCGGCGCTGGTGACCGCGCGAATGCCGTGCAGCAGGGCGGCGATGGAGAGTTCGTAATCCGGGCCGGTGGCATTGTAGATGCCAATGGCGCGTTGCTCGACCATTCGAATGGTCCATTCGGCCAGGTCGCGCGCGTCGATAAACTGCACCGGATCATTACCCAGACTCGGCGCCAATACGTCGCCGCCGCGTGCCAGTCTTGCCGGCCAGTAGGTGAAGCGGTCGGTTTCATCACCGGGGCCAACAATCAGACCGGGACGGATGACGGTGGTGATGCCGGGGAACCAGGTCTCGGCTTCGCGTTCACTGGCAGCCTTCATTGGACCATACAGGTTCATGTCGGCCATCAGCGTGTCGCGGGTCTCCGCGTAGATGTCCCTGCCCCGGTACTCGGCTGTCTCGGAATTCTCATCGTTGGGTTTGGCGTTCTGCGCGAATACCGAGATCGTGGAAATAAATACGAATTGCCCGACTTTTCCTTTGAGCACTTTGCCGACGTCGCGTACCCAGAACGGCACCGACGTGGGGTTGTCGATGCAGACATCCCACTCACGGCCTTGCAGCGATTCGAGATCGCCGGTGTTGCGGTCGCCGCGCAGTTCCTCGACCGCTCCGGGCCAGTCCTGCCTGGGGCGTTTGCCGCGATTGAACAGCGTGATCCTGTGTCCGCGCGCAAGCGCATAGCGCACCTGATGCGGGCCGGTGAAGCCGGTGCCGCCGAGTATCAGGATATTCAGCCGCCGGGGCTTGTGTATCGATTTTCTGGCCACGTTGGCGGCAATGACCGGATCAGCGGCCGCGGTGCCCGTTGTCGGCAGTAGCGTCATCGCCAATCCGCTGCCGGCGGCAATCGCGCCTAGTTTCAGTACATCGCGACGTGTTCGGCTCATGATCGGTCTCCAGGGGCGCGTGAGCAAATCAGTACTATCAATCCAACGTACGCAAGCGCCCGCATGCGCGACTCAAAAACGCGCTGCCTGGGCGCAGACAAACATGCAGGCGCTTGTTGTTCAACGCAGTTTCGCCGCGCATTTTTCGGGCTGAAATACGCGCGTAGTGTCGCGCTTTTCCGGGCAGATTGCCCCTGCCTCAAGTCAGCTCCGGGTCGCGTCACGCCGATCAGCCGGGTGGCAATGTGATCGGGTAAGCGACCGGCCGCACCGCGGACTGCTAAGGTACGAACCACAACGCAGTCAAGTGTTGCGCACGCCGCCACCAGATTGGTGCCAGCGCTGCAACGTAATGCCGATTGAGGGGGCAGCAGATGGCCGAAGAGACAACAAAGAAAAAATCAGCACTCAGCCTGCTGGAAATCGGACTGTTCGGGAAGACTTTGCCGTGGTACTGGACGCCGATTTTTGTGGCGACGCTGTTGGTCAGTATGCATCTGATGGTGAAGCTGCAAATCAAGGACGCCACGTTTTCATTTCTCGACGCGTTTTCCGAATGGGGTGATGGCGCATTCAAAAACTCCTCGTATTCGCTTGGTGGTCGCCTGGAATCAACTGACCTGACGATTACGCCGGACGAATCCGAGCCCAGTACGGTGATCCGTATTCCGCGGGTCAGCATGCAAACGCCGGGCTTTTTCTGGCTGCTACGCCGGCAGATTCCCAGTTTCAAACTGGGCTGGTCGATTTTCGGTGGCAAGTCCAAATTGAAAGCTGACCACGACAATCAGTATCCCCCGACCGGACAGCTGAGCATCCTGTTCGAGCGGATCGATTGGGGCGATGTTGGCATGCAGGCGGTGTTGCCGGACGTCAGCTGGGTCGGTGCGTACAGCGGTGCCGCCTTCGAAGCTGCCGGCTGCAGTGAGGACTGGTGGTGGCATCGAAATGAATTCGCCGACAAATTCAAGATGGCGGAACCTGCCGGCAATATCAGTCTGCTGTTCCGCACCGAGGGCGAGCAGATACTGGTGCAGACGCTTGAGTTCGGTTCGCCGGAAACTTCGCACGCGATCATCGAGCGTCGTTTCGAGCTGCCCCAGGCCGACGATTTTCTCGACACGCCGGCCGAGGAGTGGCGCACCATGGACGTGCGCTGGTCGTTTCGTGACCACGGGTTCAACAAGGCGCGCAATCGCTACTGCGCACAGCAGGCGGGGATCACCGAGGCCGAATTCATCGAGCGCCACATCGCCGTTGTCGAGCGCCTGATGGCGACCAAGGGGAACCAGTTTCCGCGTGCCATGTGGCTGGCTTACAAGCGCTATGCGGAAGGTGGCAAAGAGCTGGTCTGGCAGTCCAATTATGGCGAGGGCGTGGCCTGGGAAGACATCAACAGCAAGCGCGGCGTGGCGCTGCTGGAGGCGATCAACGCAAGTGTCCACGTCGAGGGATTTCCGCGTGTGCCTTATCAGCCAACCGGAATCCCGATCAAGCCGCTGCCCGAAGACGGCGACTATGCGTCGGTGTACCAGGTATTGCAGATGGAGAACGGCGGCAGCGCGGTACCGATCAGCCCGCTCGCCGAGCCGACGGCTGTGCCGGCAGGGGCCCCGGCGGCAGTCGCTGCCAGTGGCTTGCTCGACCCTGCGACGGTGCCGACAGTTACCACTGCAGGGACCGCGCTTGTGGCTGCACCGGCAGGCGTGACGACCAGCGAAGCGCTGCCTGGGCCACCACCACTTTCTGCAGGTATCGAATTGCCGAGTCGCGAACTGGGCAAGCATCTGGGGATCTACGTTCGGGTTGAGCTCAGCAATGGGCGTAGCTATGTCGGTGCGGTCGCCAGCAGCGGCGCCGAAGCGGTGACCTTGAGCGTGCGCATGCGCAGTGGGCAGGCCAGTCTGGCGTTACCGCACAAACGCATCCGGCGCGTCACCACGATGTAGCGTGGAGCCACGCCGCGCTGGATGAATACGCCAGAAGGGCGTGCGTGATGCGATGATTGCGGACCGCAGCGGGCCGATCCGCGAGCGCATCAGCAATCGGGACTGCATTGATAATGGCAGCGCTGGATTCCATGCCGGAAATGCCCGGAGATGACCGGACCGGACCGGACCTGCCCGGCATTCTGGTCTATCGCGCCAGCCGTCTGGAGGCATTGCTGACGCCGCTGGAAATGCTGCTGCGCGATTTTCCACCGCGGCATGTACTGGCACCGCAAACCATCATCGCCGCGCATCCGGGCATGAAGCACTGGCTGGTCGGCGCGTTGGCGCGACGGCGCGGAGCGCGCGGGATCGTCGCCAATACGCGCGTGCTGCTGGTCAGTGACTGGCTCGATGAACTGGCGCAGTCATTGCTCGGCGAAGGCGCGATCGCATTGTCGCCGTATCGTCGCGAGCACCTGCGCTGGCGCATTCACCAGGCACTGGGCAAGATCGAACACGACGAGCTTTCCGGTTTTTTGCAATCCGAACATGTGCACAGCAGCGATGCAGCTCGACGCCGCCTGCAGCTTTCCGACCGTCTGGCCCGACTGTATACGCAGTACATGGTGTATCGGCCAGACTGGCTGCTCGCCTGGCAACAGGGCCGCGCAGCGGGCCCGGTCAGCTTCCAGGGACCCCTGTGGCGATTGCTGCGCAACCAGATCGGCGCGCCACAT
>JANMSL010000402.1:0-1685 GCA_031389245.1 Lysobacterales bacterium
GTTCGAAACCACCAAGACGCCGATGCGCGATGCCGGGGGCAAACTGGTCGGCGTGCTGGGCATCGCCCACGATATCACCGGGCGCAAGGCCGCCGAAGCGAAAATCCAGCGCCTTAGCCAGCTCTACGCGGCATTGAGCCAGTGCAACCAGGCCATCGTGCGCTGCAACAGCGAGGCAGAATTGTTTCCGCAAATCTGCCGCGATGTGGTGCAATTCGGCGGCATGAAAATGGCGTGGATCGGCAGGGTGGATGCGGCGAGCCGACAGGTCAGGCCGGTTGCCTGCGACGGCGAGGGACTGGAATATCTGCAAGACATCCGGATTTCGGTGGATGCCGACGATCCGCATGGGCGAGGTCCGGTGGGTGTCGCGATCCGCGAAAAGCAGCCGTTCTGGTGTCAGGATTTTCTGCATGATCCCCTCACCGCACCGTGGCATGAGCGCGCTGTACGGTTCGGCTGGGGCGCCATGGCCGCGCTGCCGCTGCAACGCAACGGCGTGGTCATCGGCGCTTTCACCTTGTACGCCGGCGAGACCAATGCCTTCGATGAAGACGTGCGCGGGCTGCTGGTGGAAATGGCGACGGACATCAGCTACGCGCTGGATGGATTCGACCGCGACGCCAAACTCAGACTCTCCGCCGTAGTGTTCGAGCAGGGCAAGGAAGGCATCGTGATCACCGACACCCAAGGCGACATCATGCTGGTCAACCATGCGTTCAGCGTGATCAGCGGCTACAGCGAGGCCGAAGCGCTGGGCCGGAACTCGCGCATGCTGTCTTCGGGCCGCCAGAGCAAGGAGTTCTACCGCGACATGTGGCAATCCATCAATACCTCCGGCCACTGGCAGGGCGAGCTGTGGAACCGCCGCAAGGACGGCGGCATCTACCCGGAATGGCTGACAATCAGCCGGGTGCTCGATGCGGACGGCAAGCCCAGCCATTACATCGACATGTTCAGCGACATCTCCCGACACAAGGAGGCCGAGGAGCGCATCCAGCGGCTGGCGCATTTCGATATCCTGACAGGTTTGCCGAACCGGACGCTGCTTAACGACCGGGGTCGGCACGCCATCAGCATGGCCCAGCGCAGCGGCGAGCAACTGGCGGTGTTGCTCGGCGATCTCGACCACTTCAAGAACATCAATGACACGCTCGGCTACCACATCGGCGACGAGTTGCTGATCGAGGTCGCCAAACGCATGAAAGCCATAGTGCGCGATGAAGACACGGTGTCGCGCCAGGGCGGCGACGAATTCATCCTGGTGTTGCCGGGCACCGATGCCGATGGCGCGGCACACGTGGCGGAGAAACTGCTGGAATCGGTCGCCCGGATCCACCGGATCGAGCAGCATGAACTAATCGTCACGCCATCCATCGGCATCGCTATGTATCCCAGCGACGGCGAGGATTTCGATACGCTGTCCAGGTGTGCCGACATCGCCATGTATCGCGCCAAACAGGATGGGCGCAATAATTTTCGCTTTTTCACACCGGGAATGCAGGCGCATTCCTCGCGCACCCTGCAACTGGAAAACGCGCTGCGCCACGCGCTGGAACGTGACCAGTTGCGGCTGCACTACCAGCCACAAGTGGCGATGAAGGACGGGCGTATCATCGGCGCGGAAGCGCTGCTGCGCTGGCAGCATCCCGAATTGGGCGCGATTTTACCGGCCGAATTCATCC
>JANMSL010000414.1:0-3351 GCA_031389245.1 Lysobacterales bacterium
CCGGCATGCACGGCGGCCACTTCGCTGCCATCGTCGGCACATAACAATAGCGGCAGGCAATCTGCGGTCAGCACCGCCAGCACCTGCCCGTGTCGAGAGGTCCGCGACGCATCAGCAACGAAAGTCGTAGCCGATGGGTTCGCCTCGAGTTCGGCCGAGTCGGCGTCCAGCACCGCGGTTCCATGCACCTGGCTGAGCCACAGCGGCACAGTTGGCAAGTGAAGCGCAGCGCTGAGCAACGCGCGATTGCGTCGCACGGCGCCCGGATCGTCACCGACATGGTCGGCTGGATTGCAGACGTCGAACGGCGGCGCCGATACTCCGGCGGCGAACCGAGTGCTGACGTAGGCCCTGACGCCGAACGCTGGGCCCCAGTCTGGAACCAAGAACCCTCGCGGCAAACCGATTGCGGAGGGCGCCATCGCGTTCAGCGCTTCGCAAACGCCTTACTGTCGGCACGCAAGGCCGCCAGCAGGTTCAGCATATCCTCCGGCACCGGGGCTTCGTTGCTGATCAGTTTTCCCGTGCGTGGATGTTCGAACTCCAGAAACTGCGCATGCAGCGCCTGGCGTCTGAATCCACGCAACGCAGCGTCCAGCTCGGGCGTGGCCGCTTTGGGAATTTTCAACCCGGTTCCGTAGAGTGGATCACCGACGATGGCATGGCGGATGCTCGCCAGATGCACTCGGATCTGGTGCGTTCGCCCAGTCTCCAGTTGGCAGGTCAGCAAGGTGTGGGCACGGAAACGTTCGGCCACGCGATAGTGCGTTACGGCTTCGCGGCCACCCTCGCGCACCGCCATCTTGAGCCGATCATGCGGACTGCGGTCAATCGGTTTGTCAATGCGATTACCGGCAATGATCTCGCCCACGACCAAAGCCAGATAGCGCCGGTTGACTTCGCGTTCCGACAGCTGCGCTACCAAGGCGGCATGCGCCTCGACATTGCGCGCAACGACCAGGGCACCCGAAGTATCCTTGTCCAGGCGATGGACGATGCCGGCGCGCGGCACCTCGCGCAGTTTTGCATCAAAAAAGAGCAGCGCGTTGACCAAAGTGCCGGTGGCATTACCCGCACCCGGATGCACGACCAGCCCAGCTGCCTTGTTGATCACGATGACATCGTCGTCCTGATAGAGCACGTCGAAGTCGATCGCCTCGGGTGCGTCACGCACTTCTTCGCGCATTTCGGCCTGAATATCGACCGTATCACCCATCGAAACAGAATCGCGCGGACGCGCAACGGCGCCATTGATCAGCGACTTGCCATCCTTGATCCAACTGGTCAGTCGGCTGCGCGAGAACTGTGGGAACAGCTCGGCCAGGGCCTGGTCGAAGCGCTTGCCAGACAACGCATCCGGCACCAGGGCGGTCAGGGATTCAGAGCTGGCGGTTGCAATAAAATTTGAAGTCACGAATTATCCTTGGTGAACGGGGCCGGAACCGGACCCGGCGATGGCCGACCCTTTGCGCTGGCCCGGTCGGCATCGGTGAGGCTTTGGGCTATCATGCCATCCTCATTTTAGGATGCTTTGCATGCCAGCCCGCACATTTTCCGTTTTCCGCGTCCTGCTGATCCTCGGTCTGCTGCTCTTTGCCACCGCGTGCTCGAACAATGTGCGCCTGGACGCGGCCGAAACTATGCCCGCCGATGCGCTTTACGCCGAGGCCAAGCGATCTCTGGACGACGAATCCTACGATCGCGCTGTCAAGTTCTACCAGCGGCTGGTCGCGAGGTTTCCGTACGGCACCTATCACGAGCAGGGCCAGATCGACCTCGCGTACGCGCTGTACGAGCGCGACAAGCATGACGAAGCACTGTCCGCAGCCAACCGCTTCATCAAGCTTTATCCCACGCATCCACGTATCGACTACGCGTATTACTTGCGCGGTCTGATCAACTTCAACCGCCAGGCCGGGTTTCTCGAGCGCTATTTCCGCAGCGATCTGACGCGGCGCGATTTGCAGTACATCCGCCAGAGTTTCCAGGACTTCAACGAGCTGGTCGAGAAGTTTCCGCAGAGTTCGTATGCGCCGGACGCGCGCCAACGCATGATCTTTCTACGCAATGGGCTGGCCCAGGGCGAAATCATGGTCGCCAGCTATTACCTGCGTCGGGGCGCCTGGGTGGCTGCGGCGCAGCGCGCCAAGTTTGTGCTCGAGACTTACCAGGAAGCGCCGCAAACCGGCGACGCATTGGCCATCATGACGGAAAGTTACACGCGGCTGGGTCAGGCCAAGCTGGCCGCGGATGCGTCCCGGGTTCTCAAGCAGAACTATCCCGAGCATCCCTACTTCGCCGGCAACTGGCCCGCCAAGCGCTCGTTGTGGCGTCAGCTCAATCCATTCTCGAATGACGTCGCGCCAGCAAAAGGCGGCTGAATTCCGCGCTGCGTGAGCGGCGCCCCAAACTCGGCACGGGTAGCCGGCTTGCTGGCAAGCGGCTGGCACCGTCGAAGCAAGTACCGCGGCCCACAACGCTGGGCGCGAGGGCGCAGGATTATCCGCGATCAGCGCGTAGCATCCAGCCCATCAAATGCGCCTCGTAGTTCAGTGGCGTTGCGCTGACCAAGCTGAAGCCCAATCCGTCCAACTGGCGCATGACTTCGGCCATGCGTTCGCTGTCCAGCGCGTGGGCCACCAGTTCACGGACACGGAGCAGTTGCTCGGCGTAGCTTTGGCGCAGGCCCTGCAGGCCAATATTTGCTCGCTGCAGACCATCGGCCTGAGCCAACGCGAATGTCTGCTGCACCTGGTCGCGCGCCTCATGCAACACGTCTGCATCGCCGCCCGCGCCCGCTATTGCAGCGTCGATCCGCTGTTGACAGGCATTGAATGCAGCGCGGTCGCCATTGGCCTTCGCGTTGCCGTGCAGTTGGCTTCGCCCATCGACGGTGGCCGCAAGAGCAATCCAAGGCAGCATGCTGCCAGCGCAGACGAACAACCCCGACGATCCAAGCAATTCTTCAATCAGGCGCGCTTCAACCGCTCCCTTGCGCACCGGCAATGCATCCGCATGATGCATCACCAGCCGCATCCGCCCCTGCGGGCGCAAGACGCGTGCCGCTTCAGATAATGCGACCGCGAGATCGGCATACTCGATGCCGTATTGGCTGATGACCAGGTCGAACGTCGCATCGGCAAACGGCAGTTGTTCTGCCATCACACCTGAGTGCAGCCGCAGCCTGGCGTTCTGCGCGCTATCGAGCTCAGTCAACCAACCGGGTGCCAAAGCAGCCAGGTCAATCGCGTCGATGCTGCAGCCGCGGTCGCTGCCCCCATCAAGGCCGAGCAGCAGCCGCGGCAGCGCGCCATTGCCACTGGCCACATCGAGCACGCGATGCTGCGGCAT
>JANMSL010000451.1:0-1878 GCA_031389245.1 Lysobacterales bacterium
GTTGTGGGTAATGGATGCGCAACACGCGCGGGTGCACCTCGAGCGCCAGAAGCACCTGTTGCGTTGTCTCCGCGATCTGGCGCATGCGCGCCGGCAAGGTGCGCATGCCACGTAACAGCAACCACGCGTCGTGTGGCGACAGGATCGCGCCAAGGGTCATGTACGGGCCGGCGAACACCTGCCGCATCAAGGCTTCGCTGCCGACCAGACAACCGGCCATGACATCGCTGTGGCCATTGAGATATTTGGTTGCCGAATGCGCTACCAGATCGATGCCCAATGCCAGTGGCTGCTGGCCCAACGGCGTTGCATAGCTGTTATCGATCAGTGTCCGGATGCCGCGCGCCTGCGCCAGCGCCGAAATTGCCGCCAGGTCCTGCTGCTCGAAGGTCAGTGAATTGGGACTCTCCAGCACAATCAGTCGCGTGGCCGAGGTCAGAGCGGCCTCAACGTCGGCCGTTGCACGTGCATCGATAAAGCGCGTGCGCACGCCGAAGCGATGCAGCAGCTTGCGCAGCAACAGGCCGGTCCAGGCATAGGGTTTGTCGACACACAGCACTTCGTCTCCGGCTGAAACCAGGGACATCACGCCGGCTGCAACCGCTGCCGCGCCCGAACCGAACATCAGACAGGACTCGCCGCCTTCCAGCGCCGCGAGTTTCCGCGCAACGATCTCCACGGTGGGATTAAGGCCCCGTGTATAAGCGTGCTCGGCAAATTCGTCCTTCAGGCGCCTGCGCATGGTGGCGACATCCGGATGCGCAAAGATCGCACTCTGCACAATCGGCGGAATCACCGCATCGAAATATCGTTCGCGCTCCTCACCCAGATGATTGAGGATGTAGGACAGATCCGTGTTCATTCGCGCGCAAGGCGTTCGCGCATCAGTTCAACCACCGGCTCATGCAACTCGGCGTCTTCCAGTGCCAGATGCACCGTGGCCTGCACCATACCAAGGCGACTGCCGCAGTCGAAACGCCGTCCCTGAAAACGGTAGGCCAGCACCGGTTTTTTCTGCAACAGGGATGCTATTGCATCGGTCAGCTGAATCTCACCACCGGCGCCCACGCGCGTTGTTTCCAGGTGGGAAAAAATACTGCCATCCAGCACGTAGCGGCCGACCACCGCCAGCGTCGATGGCGCGACTTCTGGCTTGGGTTTTTCCACCACGCCATGCACGCGCGACAAGCGCTCGTCGATGGCTTCGGCGGAGACTATGCCGTAGCGATTGGTATGCGCGCGCGGTACATCTTCAACGGCAATGACACTGGCGCGATCGCGTTCAGCGATCTCGATCATCTGGCGCAGCGCGCCATGGCCACGGTTCCAGATGACATCGTCGGCCAGCATCACGGCAAAGGGTTGGTCACCCACCACTGGCTTGGCGCAGAGCACCGCGTGCCCAAGGCCCAATGCCTCTGGCTGAGTGACAAAGATCGCGCGCACGCCCTCGGGCAAAATGTTTCGGATCAGCGAAAGCAACTCGTGCTTGCCGGCCGCTTCGAGCTTGTTCTCCAGCTCGTAGGCTTTGTCGAAATAATCCGCAATCGCGTGTTTATAGCGATTGGTGACAAATACCAGTGTGTCGCAACCGGCATCGAGTGCCTCATCAACCGCATACTGGATCAGCGGTCGATCAATCAGCGGCAGCATTTCTTTGGGCAACACCTTGGTGGCCGGCAAAAAACGCGTACCGAGGCCGGCGACGGGAAACACAACGGTGCGTATGCGCATGGATAGATAAATAGTGGGGCCCGGATAAGGCGGTTCCAGATTCTAACCGGATGCATGTGGCAGCAACTGCGTTGGTGGCGGCGGAACTCACCGCTGTTGTCGACGCCGCCGCAATGCACGCCAGACCGAGGCGAAGTCAGTGCC
>JANMSL010000459.1:0-10638 GCA_031389245.1 Lysobacterales bacterium
GCCAGTAGCAGATTGGCCACGTTGGCTGCGGCAATCAAGAGAACAAACACAGTCGCCGCCTGCAACAGGCCCAACATGCTGCTCAATTCTCCAACGAAAAATTTTTGCAGATGCTCGGCGCGGCCGGTGAATCCGGACGACTCGAAGAACGCTTTATAATCGGGCAAGCGCGCACCAGTGCGTTGCACCAGCACATCCATTTCGGCATTGGCGCTGGTTACGGTTGCGCCGGGCTTGAGTCGACCAATGGAGAACGAGTACTCGTTGCCTCGTTCGCCATCGCCGGTTTGGGCCTGGGTAAAGATCAACGGCACATAGAGTTGGCGATCGGTATCCGGAAACGCAAAGCCCTCGGGCATGACACCGACGATGCGATAATTGCGTTCGCTGAGCACCAGGTCGCGCCCAATCACGGTGCGATCGTTGCCGTAAAGCCTTTGCCAAAGTCCGTGACTGAGCACCACCACCGGCACGGCGCCTTCCTTTGCATCTTCATCTTCCAGCACACGCCCAAAGGCCGCAGTGGACTGCAATACGGAGAACAACGATGGCGTCGTGCGTGCCCCGGTCAGTCGTTCGGGCGTTCCGCCGAGCGTCAGACTGAGACTGACTTCATTGAGCATCGCCAGATCTTCAAACGAGGGCGCGCCGCTCTTGCGATCGAGGTAATCCGGAATCGATGTTCCGGCATACTTCAGATCGATCTTTGGATAAGTGTTGTAGACCATCACCAATCGATCCGCAGCGGCAAACGGCAAGGGCCGCAACAACAGGCCGTGAATAACGCTGAAGACTGCGGTGTTGGCGCCAATGCCGAGCGCCAAGGTCACTACGATGGCCAACCACAGGCCGGGCCGGGCACGCCACTGTCGCACCGCGTGAATCAGGTCCGAGATGAAATGTCGCATTGGCCTGCCTCTGTTGTGTATTGAAGGGAGATCACCCGCATCCCTGCGGGCGCGCGTGCAAACTCACTCGTAACGCAGCGCCTGCATCGGATCAATGCGTATGGCGCGGCGTGCTGGAATCAACACGGCAATAAATGCCGCCGTCAGCACGCTGACTGCAACCAGCGAGAACACCAAGGGATCAAATGCTGGCAAGTTCAGCGTGTTCGAAATCAGCAGTTTCGCCCAGGGAATCCCCAGTCCCAGGCCGATCACCATGCCTATCATCACCAGCTTGATCGCGCCGGCTGCAACATGCCGCGCTACTTGTCCGGTCTCGGCGCCAATCGCGCGACGAATGCCAATTTCCCGCGTGCGTCGGGTGATTGATTGGGCGAGCACACCATACAAACCGGCGGCAGCCAGCAACAGTCCGATCAATCCAAAGATGCCGAACAGGCCCGCCAGAAAACGGTCGCCGGCGCCATCCATCTTGAGCACTTGTTCCAACGTGCGCAGCCAGTAGACCGGGGTATCCGGATTGATCTCGCGCACGATTTCCGCGATACGCGGCGCAAAGGCGCTGGGGTCGCCACGCGTGTGCACGGCAAGACTGACAAAACGCACTGGCGACTGACGCATCGGCAACAGCACGGTGGGTTGCGGGTCATCGTCGACGTCTTCCAGCTGCAGTGGACGAATCACCCCAACCACCGTCGCCCATTGCGATTCCGGGTCGTCGGGGTCGAGCTTGACGCGCCGGTTGAGCGGATCCTGGCCTTTCCAGAAATGGTCGGCAAAGCGTTGATCGACCACGACCACTGGCTGAGAATCTTTCTGATCGCGGGAATCGAAGAAGCGACCGTTGAGCACGCGCACGCCATAGGTCAGCGCGAAATAGTCGTCGACTGAGCCGCGGAAGACGTCAAGTTCGTCTTCCGCATTGGCTTGGCCTTCAACGATTGCCTGGTCACCGCCGGCAATCGAACCGGGCAAGGTCTCCGCCGCGGTGGCCGCCACGACATTGGAATCAGCGCGGAGCTTGTCGACAATTTGGGCAAAGAACTGCTCCTGTGCTTCGGGTGTCGGATACTGCTCGGGAAAAATGGCGATGCGTGCGGTCATCAAACTGGCGGGAGGCGTCTCTATACCCAAGTCAAAGTCCGCGCGTGCTTGCAGACCGCGCCAGGTCATGCCGGCACCGATCAGCAACAGGCAGGACAAAGCGATTTGTCCAATAATCAAGCCTCCGCCGATGCGCGAGAAGCGTCCCTCTCCGCTTTGACCTGAATCATTCAATGCACGCGTCAGTGCAAAACCTGACGCGCGTAGCGCAGGTACGATGCCGGCCAGCGCAGTGGTCAATAGTGCGACCAGGGCAGCCATCGCAGCGACGCGACCATCCACACGAAAGTGGAACCAGTACCCCGGCGAGTCCTCGGCCTGGATGAAATAGTTTTCGGTCCATGCGCCCGCTGCGTCGGCAATGGCCAGTGCAATCACGGTTGCGATTGCGGCCATGATCAGCGACTCGCAAAGCACGCCCAGAATAATGCGCGCACGACCAGCGCCGATCGCTGCGCGCACCGCAAACTCGCGACTGCGTGCGGCCAGGCTGCCGAGTTGCAGATTGGCGACGTTGGCGCAGGCCAGCAGCAGGACTGAAAGTGCTGTCGCCAACATCACGAATAAAATGCTGCGCGTCTGCGCGCTGACCATATCCTTGGCCAGTGGCAGCAAGGCAGCTTGACGATCGCGCCTGAGTTCCATGCGCTGCGGCTGCAGGCGCGCATATACTGACGCGAGCTCAGCAGCTGCGGCGTCCACGCTTACGCCGTGTTTGAGACGGCCCATGATCCGCCCCCAGAGCTGACGGTCCTCGTGCAGGCCATCTTCGAATCTGGCCGTTACCCAGACCTGGGATTGGCGCGGAAATGCGAACGGATCGGTCATCACCCCGACGATCGTCGCCGGTTGCGCATTCATGCGTATCGAGCGGCCGATGATCTGTGGGTCGGCGCCAAAGCGGTTGCGCCAGACCGACTCGCCGATGACGACTAAAGGTTCGGCACCCGCTCGATCGTCAGCCTTGGTCAACGTTCTACCCAACAACGGCTTGTCGCCCAGAATATCGAACAACGCGCCGGAAACGAATACACCTTCATAGCGTTGCACTTCATTGGCGTCGGCAAGATTGATCGTCGCTTCATAGTAGCCAGCGAGGAGTTCATAGCTATTGAGTTGCTTACTTAAATCGAGGAAGTCTTGCGCGGCCATATCGCTCATCCGACCGCCATTTTCGACACTGGTGGTGCCCAAGTTGACGACCCGATCGGCATGCGGAAGTGGCAGCGGATCGATCACCAGGGCATTGATCGCCACCAGAACGAAGATGGTTGCCCCCAGTCCGCAAGCCAGTACCGCAACTGCCAACGCGCCATAGCCGAAGCGACGGCGCAGTTGCCGCAAAGCATGCTTCAGTTCGTGGCGAAATCCGCTCAGTGAAAGTGTCATCGATGCGCTCCTCGGCGATTCAGGCAAGGGCAACGTGCTTGCGCAAGCGCTGATCCTCTTCAACGCGCAGGCGCTGAAGCGTTTCCTCGTCTACCACGCGGCCATCGAACATGAAGATCTTGCGATCGGCGAATTCGGCGTAGCGCATGTCGTGGGTGACCATGCAAATGGTCGAACCACTCTTGTGCAGTTCGTCGAGCAGGGTCATCACCGCCTCGCCGTTTTTCGAATCGAGATTGCCGGTGGGTTCGTCAGCAAGCAGAATCGATGGCTTGCCCACCAGCGCGCGCGCTACTGCCACACGTTGCTGCTGTCCGCCCGAGAGTTGACCCGGAAAGTGTTTGACACGATGCGCCATGCCAACGCGCTCGAGCGCTTCCATCGCTCGGTCGCGACGCTCACCCTTGCCCATCCCGTCGCGATAGGTCAAAGGCAGCTCCACGTTTTCGAACACACTCAGGTCACCAATGAGATTGAAGGCCTGGAAGATGAAGCCGATTTCGCGATTGCGGATGCGGGCGCGTTGATTGGCATTGAGATCCTGTACCGGCGTGCCGTTCAAGGTGTATTCGCCGCCTGTGGGTGAATCGAGCAGACCCAGAATCGACAACAGCGTCGATTTTCCACAGCCTGAGGGTCCGGAGATCGCCACATACTCGCCTTGGCGGACGTCGACATGAATCCCCGACAACGCATGTGTCTCTACTTCATCGGTGTAGAACACCTTCTTGATGTCGCGCATCGTGATCAGGGCAGCTGCGTTGCTCATTGTCGTATGTCCTCGTGTTGAATTTTTTGCTGGGAGCGGCTCAGGCCGCGATGGGTTCTTTCAAGGGCTTCGCGGCTCACACCGCTCCCACGTTCCGGTTATTCAAGCTTCAAGCGATCGTTGCGGTCCCACTGTGATGTATCGGAGAGAATCACTTGATCACCCGGTTTCAACCCCTGCACTACTTCGATCAGATTGACCGAGGCGCGACCCAACCGCACCGGCACACGGGTTGCGACCATGCTTTCCGGGTCGATTCGAAACAGCGTGGTATCGGAACCCGTTTGACCGTAGGCCGGACGGCCGACGTAGATGACATCATTCAGACGCTCGATTTCGATGGTCCCGTCGACTGATAGATCCGGGCGCGCACCTTCGGGCAACGCACCGATCAAGTCCACGTCAACTTGCACGTTGCCTTCGATCACCGCAGGATCAATGCGCGTCACCGTGCCTTCGACGATGCCGTTGCGCGTATCGACGGACACGCTCAAACCCAAGGTGATGTCTTTGGCCTGGGTCTCGGCGATGCGTAGCTCGGCCATCAACACATTGGGTACAGCGACGCGGGCGAGGTTGGCTCCAGCGATTACCTGGGCACCCTCTTGCACTGGCACCTGCTGCAGGACTCCGGCAATGCCCGCCTTGACGCGCAGCGCATCTGCCTGGCGTTCACGTAGAGCGGTGGTGTTTTGCAATTGCTCGATGCGCGCGCGGTCGGCGGCCAACTGCGCCTGCATCGTGCTGGCGAATTTGCTCGCCCGCTCTTTCTCGATATCGATGCGTATCTTCAAACTGTCGGCCGTGAGCTGCGTACGCCGATAATTGATGTCGGAAATGATGCCCTTCTTGTTGAGGTCAGCTTCGGCTTCGGCCTGCAGGCGCGAGGCTTCGTAATCGGCCTCGATGCTCGCCGTTGTCGCTTTCTGGTCAAGCTGCTGACTCTCCAGCGTCATGCGCCGCGCAGCGTAATCGGCTTCCGCGGCAGTCAGCGCAGCGCGCGCGGCGAGCACGGAGTCCAATACTTCAGGGTTGCTGAGTTCCAGAATGACGGTTTCTGCGCTGACCACTGCACCCGGCTTGACCACTATTCGCTCAACGCGTGCGGTCGTCTCGGCGGCGATCCAACGCACCTCTTTGGGCACCAGGATGCCGGGGCCGCGCACTTCGCGTTTCATTTCTCCACGTTTTACGGTGTCAGTCCAAATAGTCGACTTCTCGACCTTGGGCGCAGCTGGGCCCATCGTCGACGCGGCGAAGGCGACTGTGGCCGCTGCGGCAATGGCTGCCGCGATCATCCAGCGTTGACGGAGGCGTTTGGCGTTGAGCAAGTCGGGGCGGGCAATGTCCATGGATGCAGAGACGCAATCGTCGTGCCAATCCGTTTTGTTCGCCAAGCCATTGTAATTATGTATGTTTATGTTGGCGCTTAGAGCAAGTGTTCGGGTTGCTGTCCAGAACCGAACACGACTTCGGCGCGTTTGAACACTGCTATCGGTGTTGCCCACTGTGCTGTGCCCGTCGCCGCCACCTGACACGTTCGCAAAGCGTGCGTGGTGCATTCAACGAGTCGAATTTTGGCTGGGCTTGTGTCTGACCGGCAGCGACAAGATGAATGTCAGTGTTGTCGCGGGTCGAACACTGTTGGCACCGCCCCGCCCCGGAGTTAGTCTGCAGTCCTCAGTGAAGGGGAATCGCGATGACCAGTGTCCTGCTCGCGGAATCGTCCACCACGCGGCGGCGCGCGATGTCGGCGGTGCTTTCTGGTGCCGGTTTCACTGTGCATCCACTGAACAGCTTCGAGGAGGCGCATGCCTTTCTCGAACGCATGCCACGCTCCTCCAGCGAGATCGGTGCCGTTGCAGTTGGCTGGCCGGATTACGGCGAGCCCAAGGCTGACGAGATCTTCGACATGCTCACTCGCGATGCTTTTGAGCACTTGCCGGTGCTGGTGCTGGCTGATTCCAACAGTCCCGGCGCCGTCAACTGGATGATGAAGCGACCGCGCGTCGCATTGTTGAACTGGGGTGACTACCACGATGCTGGCGAGGCGCTGAACAAGCTATTGCGCCCAACGCGCACTGCGGCCATGGTGCTTGACGGTGCCGACACAACTGGCCTGCGCGTGCTTCTGGTTGACGATTCCGCCACGGTACGGCTCGCCTTCCAGAAGCTGCTGAGCAAACAGGGCTATCAAGTAGAAATTGCCTCCAGCGTCGAAGAGGGTCGCAAGAAGATGGTCGACGGCAGTTTTGACATTGTCGTCACCGACTATTTCATGCCCAATGAAAACGGACCCGAACTGATCCGGGCGATCAAGTCAACGCCCGCCACCCGCAGTGTGATTTGCGCGGTAATTACCGGTACCTATTCCGATCAGGTGATCAACGACTCGCTGGCATCGGGCGCGGTTGAGTGCATGTTCAAGAGCGAGTCGAAGGAACTGTTTCTGGCGCGATTGCATTCGCTGGCGCGCATGGTCATCGATCGCAAGACGGTCGATGCCGAGCGGCGGCGCCTGGAGGGCATTCTCGCCTCCGTTGGCGACGGCGTGTACGGAGTAGACCGCGCCGGCATCATCCAGTTCGTCAATCCTGCTGCTGTTGACCTTCTTGGATACGCTTCGGCGCCGGATCTGGTCGGAAACTCGGCCTACGAGAAATTTCACCACGCGTTTGAGAACGGCGCGCCGATGCCGCGCGCGGCTTGTTTTCTCTCGCAGTGTTATCAGAACGGGTCGCAGGTGCCGAACTGGCAAACGCTGTTCATCACTGCAACGCGCCGTCCGATACCGGTGGAATGCACCGTATTTCCGATGAATGTCGATGGCGTGCGGCAGGGTTCGGTCATTGCGTTCCGCGATGTCTCCGCGCGTCGCGTGCTGGAGGAGGAGCTGCGCTGGCAGGCCAGCCATGACTCGCTGACCAAGCTCAACAATCGCGCCTTCTTCGAAAGCCAGCTCGAGCAGGAAGTCACTCGGCTCAAGCGCACTGATCAGACTTCGTTGCTGTTGTTTATCGATGTTGACCGTTTCAAATACATCAACGACACCGCCGGGCACAGCGCCGGCGATCAATTGCTGATCGAAGTCAGCGCGCGGCTGAAGTCGCGCCTGCGTCAGTCCGATCATCTGGCGCGCATGGGCGGTGATGAATACGCAATCATTCTGCGCAACGTCACCAGCGCCGACATCGACTCGATGGCCGATGAATTCCGCCGGGCGTTGACCGCAACCAGCTTCGTCTATGCCGGCAAGAGCTACCGCATCACTGTATCGATCGGCGTGGCGCGCATGGACCGTCTCACCGAATCCCCGGCCGAGGCCATGGCCCACGCCGACATCGCCTGCTACATCGCCAAGAACGGAGGCCGCAACCAGACCCATGTGTTCTCGCCCGAGTCTGATGAGCGTGCGTCGATGGATAAAGAGCTGGGTTGGTCGGCGCGTCTGGAGGAAGCCCTGCGCACCGATGGCTTTGTGCTGAGCTATCAGCCCATTGTGCCGCTCAGCGACTTTGCGCAGCAGGCCAGCACGGTGGGCGGACAGCGGCTGGAACCGTATTTCGAAGTGTTGCTGCGCCTGCGCGACACGCAGGGACGTCTGCTTTCGCCGGATGCCTTCCTGCCCACAGCGGAACGCTTCGGCATGATGCAGGACATTGACCGCTGGGTCATTCACAATGCCTTCAAGGCGCTGCGCGAAATCAATCGCCAGGGCCGGCGCGTGCGGCTGTCGATCAATCTTTCCGCACAATCGCTGATCAACGCAGCGACGGCTGGGCTGGTCACCGACAAACTGGTCGAGTTCGATGTCGATGCGCGTCAGATCGTTTTCGAAATCACCGAATCGCGCGCAGTCAGCAATCTTGAAGCAGCACGTTCCCTAATCGGCCATCTGCGCGCACTTGGCTGTCAGTTTGCCCTGGACGACTTCGGCGTGGGCTTCTCTACTTTCAGCCACCTCAAGCACCTCGACGTTGATTACCTCAAGATTGACGGCTCGTTCATCCAGGGGTTGCTGGAAGACAAGATCGATCAGGCTGTGGTCAAGGCAATCACCGGCATCGCGCATAGCGTCGGCAAGCGCACCATCGCCGAATTTGTCGACCGCCCGCAAATCCTGCCGTTGCTGCGCGAATGCCAGGTCGATTATCTGCAAGGCTATTTCATTGGCGAGCCGCAGGTTGGCCTCGAGCGCGCGCTGCCGTTTGCGCAACCCGAAGCGGTCAATGTTCCAACGCCGGAAATCAAGTTGGCCGGCTGAACGCGTAATTGGAATACGCAGACCCCCGCGGCGATGCGTTATCTGTTGGTAGGAGCGGACCCGGCCGCGACAACGATTGCGGCCTTCCCGGTCGCGCCCGGGTGCGCTCCTACACCAGCAGTTTTGAGGCATCGCATCCGATTTACCAATGTACCCCGCGCATCAACGACGCAAAAGCGATCTGCTCATTGCTGGCAGCCTCATCCCTGCCCTTCATGCCCTTGGCAGCGGCGCTGTCCGGGAACAAAGTGAAGGCAGTGTTCATGACGACTTCGTAGGCCTTTGGCGCAATAGCGCTGAGCGTCGCGGCGAAGATGCCGGTACGGGTGGCAACGCGCGATGGGCGTTCAATGATGGCTTTGACGATGAGGTCGGCGGCTTCTTCGGGCGACAGTGTCGGCACACTTTCGTACATCTTGGTTGGCGCGATCATGGCGGTGCGCACCAGTGGCATATTGATCGTGGTGAAACTGATGTTGAGATCGCTGAACTCGGATTGGGCGCAGCGCGAAAATGCATCCAGCGCCGCCTTGGACGCGACATAGGCCGAGAAGCGCGGTGAGCTGGCGAGCACTCCGATCGAGCTGATATTGATGATGTGGCCGCGCTTGCGTTCGGTCATTTTGGGCAACAGGCCCATGATCAGCCGCAGGCTGCCAAAGTAGTTGAGCTGCATGGTGCGCTCGAAATCATGGAAGCGGTCGTAACTGAGCGCGATCGAACGACGGATGGACCGACCCGCATTGTTGATCAGCACGTCCACGTGGCCGTGTTCGGCGAGGATCGCCTTGACCAGTTCGTCGCAACTTTTCATGTCGGTGAGGTCGGCCGAATAGGTGAAGCATTGGCCGCCTTCCTTGTCGATATCAATCTTGGCGGCAGCCAATTCGTCCTGCCCGCGCGCGACGATAATGACCTTGCCCTTGGCAGCAGCAACCTTCATCGCAGCGGCCTTGCCGATGCCGGCAGAACCACCGGTGATCATCACTACCCTGCCCTTGACGCGGCCTTCGAGTGAGCGATCAACGAACAGTTCTGGATCCAGATGGCGCTCCCAGTGATCCCACAGCCGCCACGCGTAAGTCTCTAGCGCGGGTACTTTGATCTTGCTACCGCGCAGGGCACGTTCGGTTTCCCGGTTGTCGTAGCGTGTTGGGTTGCTGGCGAACTTAAGCGCGTCGCGCGGAATACCAAGATCCTTGAGTATCTGCGTAGTAAAGCGCTTGATCGGCGGCAAGTTGGCAATCGCCCCTCGAATCATCGGAGGAATCACCGCAAACATGCGCGAGTCGATGCGCATGGTCATCTCCGGCGCATGTGCTGCCCGTGCAAAAGTGTTGAGCAGCTCGCCCACACGCAACGGCTCCGGATCGACCAGTTGGAAACAGCCACCATCCAGACCAGGCTTGTGCGCGATATGGTCCATGGCATTGACGACGAAATCGACGGGCACGATATTGACGCGCGCACCTTCGATGCCGATCGTGGGCATCCACGCCGGCAGGGTTTGGCGCATTTTCTTGATCAACGTGAAGAAGTAATACGGGCCGTCGATCTTGTCGATCACGCCCGTCTGCGAATGACCGACGACGATGCCGGGGCGGTAGATACGAAACGGAATCTTGCAGCCCTTGCGCACCAATCCTTCGGAATCGTGCTTGGTGCGGAAGTACGGATGCTCCAGGCCCTCGGCCTCGTCAAACATGTCTTCCTTGAACACCCCATTATAAGTGCCGGCCGCGGCGATTGAACTGGTGTGATGAAAGCAACCCGCCTTGATCAGCTCTGCGAGCTGAATCGCATGCTGGGTGCCATCGACATTGACGTGCACGTTGGTAACTTCGTCGGCGGTCACGTCATAGATGGCGGCAAGATGAAAAAAGTGTTTGATCTTGCCGCTGAGCAACTTGATGTTGGCGGGGCTCAGGCCAAGCTTTGCCTTGGTCAGGTCGCCGACGATGGGAACGATGGCCCCTTTCTCGGCGCCGAGACTTTCTATCAAGGCGTCCATTTTCGCGACTGAGTTCTTGCGCACGAGTGCGTATATCTTGCCGCGCCGCTTGAGCAGATTCTGCAGCAGATGACGGCCGATAAATCCCGTTGCGCCAGTCACAAAATAGGTCATTGCATTCCCCTTCGTTTGATTGCGCCCGCGGTGGGCCGCCCGGATAGTATGTTGCAACGCGGCATTGGATGCAGCGACG
>JANMSL010000521.1:0-3503 GCA_031389245.1 Lysobacterales bacterium
ATCGTCCATGCCAGTTCGGCGTGGCGGCAACAGCACGCGCTTGGCGGTCTGTTCGGTACTGCCCGCGAGACCAGAGTAGGGGCTAATTTTCTGACGGTTTGCGACCGCGCATCCAAGGGCCCGTCGACCGCGGCGCATCGACTGGCGGCAGGTATACGCTCGGTGCTCGATGGCACCGTTGCAAGTTTCGCGCTCGACCTCCCGGGCACAGCTACCTCCACCGCTCGCATCGACGTGTTTGGACTGGGTTCCGAATTGCGCGAACGCATCGTGGTGACCCTGATCGACGATTCCGATGGGCCGTTGGCCCAGGCTGCATGCGTGGGCAACGACACGCGCTTTCGTTCGACGTTTGAACAGGCGGCCGTCGGCATTGCACATTTGTCTCCCGCGGGCGATTTCGTCGAGGTCAACGACTGCTTTTGTGTGCTCACAGGTTACACCCGTGACGAACTGTTGCACCTGGGCATGCCCGATTTGACGCTGGCAAAGGATCGGGACGTGGGTGCCGAAGCGCGTACGGCGATGTTGGCGGGAGGGGCCAGCAGCTACAGCGCCGAGACGCGTTTCCACCGTCAGGATGGCAGCGAGCAGTGGCTCCATCTGAACACGACCTTGGTGCGCGACGCGCACGGCGCCCCGGCGTATTTCATCGTAGTGGCAGAGGCCATCACCGAGCGCAAGCACGCCGAATTCCGCCTGAAGCGATTGAACCGACTCTATTCCGTGCTGCGCCGGGTCGGCGAAGCCATTGTCGCCACCACCGATCGACGGCTGCTGTATGCGGAGGTCTGCCGCATCGCGGTTGAACTTGGCGGCTTGCCCATGGCCGTCATCTCGGAACTCGAGGCCGAAACCGGGCGCATTCTTCCCGTGGCCACCTACGGCATCGACGTCAACTACGCAGAGGGGCTAGAGGGAAACCTGCATAACGAAAGCGGCGACGGCACCGCCGGTACCGCGTTGCGCACGGGTCGTTACGACGTCTGCAACGACATCTACCACGATCCGCGCATGCGGCCGTGGGTGGAGCGATCCCGCAGGTCGGGCTTTCGCGCCTGCGCCTCGTTCCCGCTGATCGTGCAGGGTCGCGCTATTGGTGTTCTGGTACTACTCGCGGGTGAGGTGGATTACTTCCAGGCCGATGAAATCGACTTGATGGCGGCGATCGCCGATGACGTTTCGTTCGCCCTCGAGTCGATTGAGAAAGCTGCTCAAAGCGATGCAGCTCAAGCGGCAATGCGTTCCAGCGAGGCCAGCCTGATCGAAGCGCAGCGCATCGCGCTGCTCGGCAATTGGGAGTGGGATGTCAAGCGCAATGAGTTGCGCTGGTCGCAGGAAATCTATCGCAATCTCGGGCGGCCGCTGGGCACGTTCGGCGATGTGCTTCCGACCCAGGCTTTTTTTGACGCCGTGCATCCCGCGGATCTTGCTGGCGTCAAGCAGGCACTGCAGCATTCTTTCAATTCCGGCGCGCCTTGCGATATCGAGTACCGGGTCGTGTTGCCCAATGGCGATAGACGCGTAGTGCACACGCTGGGTCAGACATTTTTCACTGCGTCGGGGCGGGTCGCTCGTCTTGCCGGTACCGCACAGGACATCACTGAGCAAAAATTTCTCGAGCAGGAGAAAGAACACGAACGCCAGGTGCTGGAGTTGGTTGCCCAAGGCGCGTCGTTGCCGGACGTGCTCAATCACCTGGTGCTGCACTATGAACTGCTGTTCCCCGGCATGCGCGGCTCAGTGCTGTTGCTCGACTCGAGCGGACAGCGCCTGCATCATGCAGCAGCGCCCCACCTGCCGGAGGCCTATCGCCAGGCGATCGATGGCGTACTGATTGGCCCAGACCGGGGCTCCTGCGGCACTGCCGCCTACACCGGACACCCCGCGATTGTGGCGGACATTGCAGACGATCCGCTTTGGCGTGATTTCAAGGCATTGGCGCTGGAGCACGGTCTATTGGCGTGTTGGTCGGTGCCGATCCTGGGGGTCGGGGGCAAGGTTCTGGGCACACTTGCATTCTATTTCGGTGTTCCGCGTGCTGCCCTTCCTTCCGAAATAGCGTCGATCCAACGCGGAGCGCAACTTGCCAGTCTGGCCATTGAACGGCAGCGGACGGAAGCAGCCCTGCGTGAGAGCGAGAACAAGTTTCGCACGCTTTTCGAGAATGCCAGCGATGCGATTTTCCTGTTTCTGGATGGACAGTTTATCGACTGCAACGCCCGCTCGTTGGAAATGTTCGGCTGCCAGTCACGCGATCAGATCGTGGGACACTCACTGTTCGAATTCTCGCCAACCATGCAGCCCGACGGCCGCGGCTCACGCGAGTTCGCGACCGAAAAGATCATCGACACGCTGGACGGCATTCCGCAGTTTTTTGAATGGATGCATATCAAGCTCGACGGCACGCCATTTCCAGTCGAGGTAAGTCTCAACACGCTGGAACTCGGTGGCCAGGTGGTGGTGCAGGGGATCGTCCGCGACATCACCGAGCGTCGGGCGGCTGACGAACGGCTCCGACAAAACCAGATGCTGCTGCACATCGCCGGTCAAACCGCACTGATTGGCGGCTGGACGTTCGACATTGCAGAACAGCGGCTGACGCTGTCGGACGAAATCTGCGCGATGCGCGAGCTACCGCCGGGCACTGTGTTGGCAATCGATACAGCACTGACACTGTACGCGCCGGAGCACTGTACGGCCATTGCCGACGCGTTCGAGGGCTGCCGGCAGCACGCCAAACCTTACGATCTGGAAGCCGAGATCCTCACCGCTACCGGGAAGCGGGTCTGGGTTCGCACCATGGGCCAGGCGGTACGCGATGCCAGCGGAGCGATTGTGCGCGTGCAGGGTGCGATGCAGGATATCTCCGGTCGAAAACGCACTGAAATGCTGATGTCGCGCCTGGTCAATCGGTTGACCACGACACTGGAAAGCATCACCGACGCGTTCTTCACGCTCGATACCCAGTGGCGCTTCACCTACGTCAACGCAGAATCAGAACGCTTGTTGCAACGTACGCGCGCCGAGTTGCTCGGCGCAAACGTGTGGGAGTTGTTTCCGGAAGCGATCGGTAGCCTGTCGGACACAGAGTATCGGCGCGCCGTTGCCGAGCGCTGCACGGTCGCATTCGAACATCTCTACGAGCCGCTGGGTCTCTGGGCCGAGGTTCGCGCCTATCCCTCTGAAGAAGGATTGACCGTCTTCTTCCGCGATATCACCGAACGCAAGCAAGCCGAGCAGCAGGCCCATCGCGAAGAACAGGCCCGCGCAGCCCTTTTGCGTGTGCAACAGGAAATCGTTGCGGTTGATTTGAGCCTGCAGGCGGCAATGTCGTTGATCGCTGAAAAGACCCGCGCGCTGGTCGGTGCAACGGGATGTGCCATTGATCTGGTGGAAGATGACGAGTTTGTTCGGCACGCGGCGGCCGGCGTGTGTCTCGACTCCATCGGGCTGCACCGGCCACGCGACCACAGCCTGTCGGGGCTGGCAGTGAACACCGG
>JANMSL010000525.1:0-3539 GCA_031389245.1 Lysobacterales bacterium
CTCACAAGTCCAGCGTCAGAGGGGATCGTGCGGTCGAGATGCACAACTGAATCAATTGGCCGGGCTCTGCTGAAATCTCTCCGGTCAGCAGGTTTTCCACGGTGCCGCTTTGCTTGCGGCACAGGCACGTGCGGCAGATACCGATACGACAACCGTAGCGTGGCGTCAGGCCTGCGGCTTCTGCGGCCAGCAACAAGGGTTGCCCGGCGACAGCGGTAAACGAATGTTCTGAAATAGCACAGTGCACCGCGCCGCCAGCGCTCGCAGCCGCGCCCGAAAGCGCCCTGGGCAGTCCAAAGGTTTCGCTGTGCAGTAGCGCTGTTGCATGGTGTTGTTGGTAGAGCGTGTGCACCCATTCGGCGAACTGCGGCGGTCCGCAAAGCAGACTATGGCGCTCAGCGAAATCGGGCACCAGCACGCGCAATCGGTCAGCATCAAGTCGGCCGTGGTTATGCGTGCAATGCAGCTTGAGTTGCAAGGAGGGCCAGTCTGACGCCATCGCTTGCAGCTCTTTGGAAAAAATCCAATCCGCAGGCTGTCGGCACGAGTGCAGCAACACGATATCGCCTGCGCAACGTTGTGCGTAAAGCTCGCGCAGCATCGCCATCAACGGGGTAATGCCACTGCCTGCACTGAGCATCAGCACGCGCTTGGGCATCGGTTCGGGCATCCTGAACGCGCCAAACGGCGGGCTCAGCGTGACAATGGACCCGACGCGGAGGTGGGTATGCATCCATGCCGTTACACCGGACTGGCTATGGCGCTTGACCGTGATGGTCAATCGTCGCGGCCGTGTCGGTGCCGATGACAGGCTGAAGCAACGCTGCAGCTTACGGCCGCGTACGTCGATCGTGACCAGCGTATGCTGACCGGCGCGAAAACTTGGCCAGTGCCGATTGGTGTGTAGTTCAAAGCTCCGAGTGTCAGCAGTTTCCTCGATTACGCCTGCAACGCGTGCACGGATTTCGCCCAGTGCGGCGCGCGGCAGCACTCGCTGCAACAGCTCGTTGAGGGCTGTGCGATCGTTGAATGGATGCAACCATGCCGAGCGCAGCCAGCTGGGGCGGGGGGCTGCGGCAGTTTGGGAGTGAGTGGACATGGTGCATCTCGCCTTGAGTAAACGAACGTTCACTGAAAGCTGAGGAGTTGTCAACCCAGCAATTCAGTCCGGGGCGATCGCATGGCTGTCATATACTCGACGATGAAAATGCGGAGCAGGCATGACGCGATTGGTGGTACCACGGGCAAAGACTGCGCTTAACCCGATCATTGCTGTGGATTTGGCATCCCGGGGCGAACGCAAACTGCGCACGCGTGCCCACCTGATGGAAGGCGCGCTCGAGTTGATGGGGCAGGGCCGTGGCTTCTCCAGTCTGAGTCTGCGCGAGGTCACGCGCGCTGCCGGTGTTGTACCGGCGTCGTTCTATCGACACTTTCGTGATCTCGACGAGTTGGGGCTTGCCCTGGTCGAAGAGAGCGGGGCGACACTGCGTCGGTTGCTGCGTGATGTGCGCCGCGACGGCATCCCGCTCACCGACATGTTGCGCAAGTCGGTGCAGATCTACAAACATCATGTCGAAGCACATCGACTGCATTTCCTGTTTATTGCGGGTGAGCGTGGCGGTGGAGCGCCGGTGATCCGCAAGGCGATCCGCACCGAGGAGAGCCATTTCGCATCCGAGATGGCGCAGGACATGCGCGCGTTGGGATTGTTGCCCGGACTTTCGAGCGAGACACTGCGCATGCTTTGCGGCCTGGTGGTGACGACGATGATCAATGCCGCCACCGAGATTCTCGATTTGCCGCGCCAACAACCGCGGCTCGAAAAAGAGTTGGTGGACAATTTTGTGCGTCAGTTGCGTCTTGTCTTCCTTGGTGCCAGTGCTTGGCGCGATCGATAGATGCTGCTCGGGCAGCGACGGGCGATTCCTCACGCGGATTCAGGAGATTGATTATGGCGAGCCGTCTGCGCCCGCTCAGCGGCCTCGACGCCGGGTTCCTCTATCTGGAGGACTCGGGCACGCCGATGCACGTTGGCAGTCTGATGTTGCTCCAAGCGCCAGCGCGGCGCGGTTACGACTTTCATCAGGTGCTGATCGACCTGCTCAGCGAGCGCCTGCCCAAGGCGCCCGCGCTGCGGCGCGTTCTGCAGTCCGCGCCGATGGGACTGGGACATCCGATGTGGCGCGATGGCGGCGAAGTTGAGCTGGAGCAGCACATATCGCGTCGCAAGCTGCGTGCGCCGGGTACCGACAAGCAGCTGCATGCTTTGGTCGCAAAACTGCACGCCGAGCTGTTGCCGCGCGATCGACCGTTGTGGAAGTTCGTGGTGATAGAAGGGCACAACAGTGGCTGCATCGCGCTACACACACGCGTGCATCATGCCCTGCTCGATGGGCAGGGCGGTGTTGCTCTGGCGCAAGTGTTGCTTGACGTGGAAGCGCGCCAACCGGCAAAGCGAGGGCGCAGTGCAAGGTCGCCTGAAGTGGCACCGCCGCCTGGGGCATTGGCGATTGCGCGCACCTCGCTGCGCGCCAGTGCACAGCAGCTGGCGCGCATGTTTCGCGCACTACCGGAAACCGTGCGTTTGGCACGTGATAGTGCAGGCGATGCCCGTAGCCTGATCGGCCGAATTCGCGACAACGTGTTGCTTGCGCCACGCACCGCGTTCAATGCTCAGGTAAGCGCCGGGCGTAGTTTCTCTGCGCTCTCACTGCCGCTGTCGGACATCAAGCGATTGTCACGAACCTTCGGCGTCAGTCTCAACGATGTGCTGATGTCTCTGGTCGCGCATGCGCTGCGCCAATTCCTGCTGGCACAGCGTCGACTACCGATCAAATCGCTGATTGCCGCGATGCCGGTTTCATTGCGCGAAGCGGGCAATGCCGAGGCCAACAACCAGGTGTCGATGGTTCAGGTCGAACTGGCGACTCAGGTACGCGACGATCTCGAACGGTTGCGGCGCATTGCCGCGGCAACGGGTGAGATCCGTGAGCGTGTCGGCGCACTGCGTCATCTTATCCCGACCGATTTTCCGGGCCTGGCGGCACCGATCTGGGCCAGTGGCCTGAGCCGGTTGTGGGCGCGCGGCCGTATCGCCGAGAAGCTGCCGGCGCTTGCCAATCTGGTGGTTTCCAATGTGCCCGGTCCACCGATGCCGCTCTTCCTTGCCGGCGCCCAACTACTGCACAACTATCCGGTGTCGATCGTTACGCATGGTCTGGGTTTGAATATCACCGCGCAAAGTTATAACGGGCAGCTGGAGCTTGGCGTGATTGCTTGCCGCAATGCCGTACCGGATGCCGCGTTGCTGACGCGCGCTTTGCAGGTGGCGTTGGAGCGCTACCTGCAGTTGCAGAGCGTGGCTTGATCCCGCGGCCCGTCAGTCCTCTTCGACACGTGGCTTGTAAGCGTCCAGTAGTTGCTTCTGGACATGCCCCGATACCGCCTCATAGTGACTGAACTCCAGGCGGTAGCGACCGGTGCCCTGGGTCGCGGCCTTCAGTTCGCTTGGATAGTCCTGCACTTCGGCCAGCGGC
>JANMSL010000531.1:0-2388 GCA_031389245.1 Lysobacterales bacterium
CTCGCGGTCGTCGGCCTCGAGCCAGGGTCGCAAGCAAAATGGCAGGGTCGTGAATGAAACGGACCTGCTGTGGCGCCGCGCTGACGGTTCCAGCCTGCTCAAGAGCAAGCGTTGCGCGCTCGTAGGCCAGCACTTCGTCGAGATAGCGACTGCGGATTCTGCGACCCTGCAGGAAGTCGCAGAATTCCAGCGCCTCGGGCAGGAAGTAGAAACTCGACGGTGGCCGCAATCGCCAAAATCTCGCGACTTCGCCCGCGAGTCGCGAATTTGTCAGCAGCGCGCAAGTCAGCGGCAGCAGTGTGCGCAGTTTGCCCAGTCGAAACCCCTTGTGCAGTGTGCGATTCATGTCGACACCGCGATCTCGCGCAATCTGTTGCAGCCGGGTGCGCTCGAGCGGCGCGAGCGATGCATCCAGCATTGCGTCGCCGTCGTTGCGTACGCCATCGCGAAACTCGGGCTCGACGATCAGTCGCGCGAGTGCGGTCTGGAACGCCTGACTGTTCCCCTTTTCGGCAGTGACGCCAGCGCTGGAGGCTGTCACCACTGCACTTTGCGCAGTGTCGGTCGTCGCCGGTCCAGGTGCGGGCATGGGGTGGGGCGTAGCCTGGGACCAAAGGCGCTTGAGGCGTTGCAGGTCTGCGCGAACGCGTTCTTCACCCACGGTTTCAAACCAGGAGCCGAATAGTTCGAACACCACGCCACCGATATTGGGGCAGCGCGGAAGTGTCCATTCGAGCAGGCTCCAGACTGCATCGGATACGCTGTTCGAATGCGCATCCAGATAGAAGCCGTCCAACTCCATGCCGCCAGCCACATGAATTTCGCCGACGTGTCGCAGATCGAGTTCCGCCAATAGCGACATCGCGTCGAAGCCGTGGTTGCGTGCATTGGTGTACACGTTGTGCAGGTCAAGCAACAGGCCACAACCGCTTTCGCGACATAGGGTATTCAGAAACGTGGCTTCGTCCATCTCACATTCGGGAATGTCGAAGTAGTAAACGTTGTTCTCCAGCAGGAACGGCACTGGAACGCGCCGCTGCACTTCCCGTACGCGCGGTATCAACAGGTCAAGACTGGCTCGGTCGCGCGGCAGGGGCAGCGTGATTCCGGCATTGATCTGCTGACCCGCATGCGCTGCAAGGTGAAATGCGAGATGGTCGCTGTGCCAGGGGAAGCGCAGCCGCTGCCACCAAGACGCAATCTGTTGCAGATGCGCCAGATCGAAGTGATCGGCGCTGCCGATGGACATCCCGATGCTGTGGGCGACCAGCGGCCGGCGGCGACGGATGCGGCTGAGCGACTGGATACCCGCTTCGTCGTCGATGTGCCGCGGTACGGCGCCGGGTCCGCGATCGGTCCACAAGATATCCGGGACCACTTCTACAAAGTCGATTTCGTCGCCGTTCGCTTCGATCAACCCTGCAAGCGGGGCCTGGTAGGCCAGGCCCACGCCCAGACGCGGCAAGGTATGCATCGATGCGTTCAGCGCGACACTGCAGTCAGCACGCCAGGCTGCGACACCGATGCAGGATCGTTCACCTGCTGACCTCGCAAGTCAGCGCATGCCCCGCATCACGATATCCTCGACGATGAAACGGTCGAGTCCGGACAGGCACGGCCGACAACCCTTGAATCCAGGCAGCTCGGGAATGGTGAGCGTCACCCTGAGTGCATCGACAATATCGTCGAACGCCATGTCTGGCTTCAGTGACAAACGCAATTCGGTAATTGCCGCTTTCTGCTTGCTGACGACGGTTGCCATGAGTTATCTCCTGAGCGAGTAATGAGCAATGCGCTGCCGACACTGCGCGAGCAGCTGCAGAAAGTATCCACCGATCTGAGCGCGGCACAGCTGTAAGATATGTCAGGTAGCCAGCGATCGATGCCCGTCATTCAACCACTACGTAACACCTGACTTGATTGACGTTGATCCTCAGCCATGCGGTCAGCCGCGCATGGTAGGAGCGCCCCCGGGCGCGATTGGTGACGAGTTCGGCGACGTTGATCGCGGCCTGGTCCGCTCCTACTGTAGGAGCGCACCCGGGCGCGATTGGCGATGAGTTCGGCGACGTCGGTCGCGGCCAGGTGCGCTCCTACAGCCTGGTCATCAGATGCGTTTCGGTGTCAACTGATGCGGAACAACGCCACTCGGGCTGCACTGCCTCCGCATGCGATATTCTTGGCTGATGCCTGCTCGTCAACCAAAGATTCGAGACATTTCCACTCCGGCCCCCAAGCCGGCGAAGGTACGCGCTTCGAAAATGGGAAAGTGGCGTGCGTTGGTGTTGATTGGCGTGCATGTGCTTGTTGGACTGCACATCGCGCATTGGCTGACGACTGGTGAGACCGTGACACCCGTCGAGCCCTCAGAGGCAATGGCGTTCAGCC
>JANMSL010000593.1:0-2575 GCA_031389245.1 Lysobacterales bacterium
CAACAGGTGTACATGTGTGATTGACGCGGAAGGAGGCAGTGTGAAGGTGTTCATTTCTTCTTTTCGACAGGGTTCATGTTCTCAGTAGCGCAACTGAAGTGCCACGCTCGTACATGTCACGGATACACAGCAGACGGAGCAGCAGTTGAGCAGTGGGTCGGCCAAGAGGTCGAGGCCCTGATCACTATTCACTATTCGCGAGCTTAAAGAATGCGATCTCTGCAGAACGAAGGAGCTATTTCTGCGACGGATCGGCGCTGCGGCGCGCAGAGATCAGGTACTGCACCGCCAGCATGTCTTTCATCAGGCCAAACGTGAGAACGTTGATCGCGCCTCCTTTTGAAACCAACGGTGAGAGGTTCCGGAGCCAGCGCGTCACGACCATCCGCTCAGTCGTCAACAAGGCGAGTGCGCCCTCGCGAGTGAAAAATCGCAGATGGGTACGGTCGAGAATTCCGTTGGAGCGATAACACCAGCGCCCGGCGAAGACCAGCGGCAGCAGCACACCCAGGTGCCGCACGTTCGGGATGCTGGCGATCATGGTTCCCCCCGGTTTGAGTAACTTCTCTGCATGCGCAACGAAGGCCCACGGGTCAACCATGTGCTCCAGAACGTCGAGGCACAGAATCAGGTCAAACGACGCAGCCTCGAATGTTCCGCCAATCAAACGCTCGGCGTCGCCCACGACCACGCGATCCACATGCTTGCGCGCGTCGGTCGCCGCGCTTTCGAAGAGTTCCATGCCGACCGTCTCGCCGCAGCGGCCAGTGTCTTTGAGCCAACGCAGGGTTGAGCCCGTTCCGCAGCCGACTTCGAGCACGCGGGCAGCGTGCGCAGGAAGCAGTGGCGCGATCTCTCTGCGCGCGTTCGCGAAGTAGGCCTCAGGTTTCGTGGCGTAATCTTGCATCGGTGCTCGGTATCGTGTTGGCAGAAAGTTGGCGGCGCTCGAAGGTGTGAAGCAGCCAGCTCAAGCCGGCCCAGTCGACCAGCGCGCGCAAAGCCCACGCCACCGCTGCGCCCTCCAGGCCATGGCTTTGCACGAGCAGAATCAGCACGGTCACGTAGACCGGCAACTCCGTGAGGTGAAGCAGTGCGGTCTGGCGCGTCAGCCCGTGGCCTTGCATCGCAGCGAACGGTATCTGCGCCGCGGCATTGAACACGAAGCCGAGCAGCAAGATGCGCATCACCCCGGCACTTTGCGCCGCGAACTCTGCGCCAAGCCAAAGCCGCACAGCCGGTTCGGCAATCAGCGCACCAATTGCGGCAAGGGGCACCACGACGAGCAAGGTGAGTTGAAGCGAGCGTTTGCGCAGTTGCCGTGCGGCCAGAGGGTCGGCACCTTGCGCGCGCGTCAGCGCCGGGAACAATGCGCCTGTCAGCGCCACCGGAATCAGCAACAGGCGCGACACGATGTCGAAGGGCGCCGAGTAGTAAGCCATCGAGGCGGCTGACAGCATGGCGCCAATGACAAAACGGTCGATGTACACAATCACCGGCCCCAGCACGCTGCTAACAGTGAGCCAGCCGCCGAAATGGAGCAGTGGTGCCACCCATTCGCGCCGCACTTTGGCGGCAGCCAGATGCACGAGCGCGGTGCATGGCAATACGTGCGCGGCCAGCACCACGAGCCGCGTGACGAGCATCGCGCCAATGGCCCAATCCAGGCGCGGTGAGAACCACGCGGTGGCACAAGGCGCAAGAAACAGCGCCACGCCAGCCGGCACGCGAATGGCGTTGAGCAGCCGAAACCGCTGGAAGCCTTCGAGGATGCCGCGCAGTGCTGCCGTGCCGACCACCAGGGGCACGCCCAGTGCGATCAGAACAAGCGCGTGCCGAGCCTCGTCATGCATCTCTTGGGGCAGGGGCTTGATCCACAGGTCGCTGAACGGAATGGCGGCGGCCACGAGGAGCCCACCGGCCAAGCCAAGCACGCCGACCAGTGCCATGCCCGTCGAGCACAAGGCCGACAGCTTCGCCTCGGCGCCGGGTTCGGCATGCAGCGCGACCATCTTGGTAAGCGCTCGGCCCAAGCCAAGATCGAACAGGCTGAAGTAGCCAATCAACACCCAGGCAAGACTCAGCAGCCCCAGGCGTTCAGCGCCGATCCGATGGAGGAGGAATGGGACGGCGACGATCGCCACCACCAATGGAAGCACGGTGCCGAGCAGGTTCCAGCCGGTGTTGACAAGGACGCGTCTGAAATCGCTCACGTGTCGAGCCACTCGATCTTGAGCTCGCTGCGCAAGGCTGCAATCTCGCGGCGCAGGCGTTCGAATTCGTGTTCCTTGCGCGCCAGAAGGTGGCCGGTTACGCCGGGAATGAGTGTTACTTTGGGTTGAGTCATGGCAGAGTGGACTTGATTGCAGCGCAAGCACGCCGGAACTCAGCTTCAAAATCGGCCGTGGTCGGCGCGACGCCCAGGCTTTGCCCACAAAGCGCGAGCAGTCGTGATGCAGGTCCAACGAGCACGGGTTGTCGCGTTTGAAGCTCGTTGAAATGCTCGGCGATCAGCGCGCAGTCGGTCTCGCAGTCATGCGCTGCCAGGTTGCGCGCGGTGCGGCACATCTGCCAGCTG
>JANMSL010000698.1:0-5797 GCA_031389245.1 Lysobacterales bacterium
CGCAGTTCGGTATTCATCGATGGGGCGATGCCCACCCTTCCATCGGGAGCCCCCATCCATCTGCATGCAACGCCGGTCGATACGCTCGGCGCGATCGCACAGAGCGATGTGGTGATCTGTTCCGCTGGCAGCGGCATGATCAATCAGGCGCTGCTTGCCGGAAAACCGCTGCTGCTGTTGCCGATGCAGGCAGAGCAATATCTCAATGCTCGACGCGTCGTGCATTTGGGCGCCGGCCTCTCGGTGACCCCGCCGATCGACAAACCCGAGTTTCTTGCGCCGCTGCGGCGACTGCTCAGCGAGCCCGGGCTAACTGCGTCAGCACAGGAAATCTCTGCACGTCACGTTGCCATGACGGGGCAGGACAGCACCCAGCAAATCGCCGACATCATCGAGTCGCACGCGTAAAACCGATCCAGATGAACGCAGTCGCAGCGAAAGCTGCGGTTCGGGACGACGCCCACGACCGGCTATTCGTCCACCAATTCCAGAATGAAACGCGCCATTTCGTTGTCGCCGCGCGCGATGAATTCTTCCGGATCGATGCTGAAGCCGGAGCGCACCATGGCCTCACCGACGCACCATTCGCGTTGCGCTTCGGTGAACCGGCGCTTGCTGGCCGCGATCGAAGTAAGCACTTCCACGCTAGGCACATGTTGGTCAGCTTCAGGCACCGCCGCCGCGGCCTGGGGAGTTGTCGCACCAACCGGTGCCGTTGCCGAGTCCGCTGCATGGCTCCCATCCTGGACCGCCGCGGCCTCGGTAACGACGGGCGCAGACAGCGCCTCGGGCGGCAGTGCAGCCAGACGCAACGCGACCTTTTTGGCCAGCAAATCGTAAAACGCAGGGGCAGTCAGCTTGATGTCTTCGGCTGCCGCCTGCCAGGCATGGGCGACGCGATCGGCGCCTTCGACGCTCACCGTCGGGCCGTTTGCAGACGCGGCCGGACCGTGCAGCATCGCATCACGCGCGTCGTCAATGCGCTTGCACAGCTCGGTCTTGTGAAAATCACGCACGTGTTGCCGCATTTCGATGCGACAGTCCATCAGCAGATCGCGAACGTGTTTCATGGGCATATTCTAGCCGCTGCCAGCAGCCTGCAACCGGGTCAACAGCAATCAAGGAAGCAAGCTCCGTGCCCGAGCGCGCTTGCGCGGCTTGGCAGCATCCCCCTACCTGAGCAACACTCGCTGAAACCGCGACAGTGCGTTACATCGTGTGCGTCATTCGGTCCGCAGCCAGAGATCCGGCGAGGATGGCCTCGATCTTGGATTTGGCCGCTTCGCCATCGGCAGATTCGTTGAACTGGACGCCGATACCCGCAGTGCGATTGCCCTGAGCCCCCGGCGGCGTAATCCAGACAACTTTTCCCGCGACCGGCAGGCGGTCCTTGTCGTCCATCAGCGACAGCAGGATGAATACTTCATCGCCGAGGTTGTAACGTTTGGTGGTGGGCACAAACAGGCCACCGCCCTTCACAAAGCTCATGTAGGCGTTGTAAAGCGCGCCCTTGTCCTTGATCGCCAGCGACAGAATGCCCTGTCTGGGTACGCCACTCATCGGACCTGCGGCCATCGTGCTATCTCCCTGCTGGATGCTTTAATGCCAGCGCCGCAGCGGCGGCCGCCTGATGCCAGTATGCGGGTTGGAGATGCAGGCACGCAAGGCGCAGGCCACTCAGCGGCGGCGACAGCGCCGATTCCTGAGGTCGTCATGGCAGCTTGACTCGCGACCCGCAGTGCCCGCGTGTTCAGCCCAGTGCCTCGCGCAAATCGACCAAGGTGTCGAGAATCAGCAAATCACTGCGCAGCGGTGAACTCAGCTGCCCGCGCGACCAGTTGAGCTTGTCCCAGCAACGACTGAGCTTGCGAAAATCGGCGTGAACGATGAGGGCGGCCATCCGCTGCAGCTCCGGACTGGACGATGCCGACTCCGATCGCAGCGCGGCGGTGATCAACCTGGCCAGTGTACGCAGGCGCAGGTCAGCATCGTCGCCGGACCAGCGGGTTGCAATCGGAGCGAGCTCTTTGCCTTCGGCCAGTCCCGCGACATCTGCAATCAGCGCCGTCACCATGCGCCGCGCCTCGGGTGCGAGCATAAGCAGCGCTTCGCCGGGATTGCCATCGGCCAGATCGAGTGCCGAAGCTGCGTCATCAACTGCCACACCTTGCGTCACCAACCACGCCACGCCCTCCGCACGATTTGGACCGGCGATTTCAATGCGCTGACAACGACTGCGGATGGTTGCCGGCAAACGCGCCATGTCGTCAGCAACCAGAATCATCAGCACGCCCGTTTCGGGCTCTTCCAGCGTCTTGAGCAGCGCATTGGCGGCATTGTGGTTGAGCGCATCGGCCGGATCGATGATCGCGACACGCCAACCTCCGCGCGCACTGGTTTGGGCGAAGCGTTCGCATAAGGCACGGATCTGATCGACGACAATCTCGGTGCGCGGCTTGCCATCGTCGCGTAAACCAAAAGTCAGGTTGATCGCATCGGCGTGGCTTCCCGCTGCCAAAAACTGACAGGCGCGGCAATGACTGCAGGCGAATCCCTGCACGTCGGGCGATAGACACAGCAGGCTCGCCTGCAGCGCCTTGGCCAGGCTACGCTTTCCCAATCCCGCGGGCGTGGCGAGCAACAGCGCATGCGGCAAGCGATCGGCGACGCGGCGCGATTGCAACTGGCGCCACGGCTCGAGCAGCCACGGCGCCAGCTTCACGAGGACACCGTCGTCAGCAGCCATGCATCGAATTCGCTCAGCACGGCGCTGGCCACTTCGGCCTGCGAACGACTGGCATCGACAATGCGAAAGCGGTGCGGAAACTGCGCAGCACGCGACAGATAAGACTGCCGCACACGTTCGAAAAACGCTTCCTGTTCCAGCTCGATGCGATCGCGCTCACCGCGCGCCTGCGCACGCGCCAGTCCAGTTGCCACCGGCACATCCAGCAGGAAGGTCAAGTCCGGCTGCAAGCCGCACGCCGCCCATCGTTCGAGCGTCTGGATACGTTCAAGCGGCTGGCCGCGGCCACCACCCTGATAGGCGAAGCTGGCATCGGTAAAACGATCCGCCACCACCCAGGTGCCTGATTCCAGCAGCGGCAATACGCGTTCGCGAACGTGCTGCGCGCGCGCGGCGAACACCAGCAGCAGCTCGGTCTCGGCACACATCTGTCCCTGCCACTGTGCGCTCAGCGCCAGGGCGCGGATCGCCTCGGCCAGCGGCGTGCCGCCGGGTTCGCGCGTTGATTCAAAGTGAATGCCGCGCGCACCGAGCCGTTCGCGCACGGCATGGATCACCGTGCTTTTACCGGCTCCCTCGCCGCCTTCAAAGCTGATGAAACGGCCACGCGCAGGCTTCACCCGCCACCCCGCAGCTGATGCTTCACAACCGCAGCGTTGTGTTCCTGCAACGTCGCCGAAAACTGCGTCGTGCCATCGCCCCGCGCAACAAAATACAGAGCGTCGCCAGCGGCCGGACGCGCCACTGCAGTCAGCGACGCAGCACCGGGCAGCGCGATCGGTGTCGGTGGCAAACCGTAGCGCGTATAGGTGTTGTAGGGCGTGTCGGTTTCCAGGTGACGGCGCGTGATGTTGCCGTTGTACGATGCGCCGATGCCATAAATCACCGTGGGGTCGGTCTGCAGCTTCATGCCGATCTTCAGTCGGCGCAAAAACACACCGGCGATGTCTGGACGATCGCTGGCCTGACCGGTTTCCTTCTCGACGATCGACGCCAGGATCAGCATTTCATCAACGGATTTCAGCGGTGAATCCGGGCTGCGTTCCGCCCATGATTTATCCAGCGCACGCTGCATCGCACCGAACGCTCGTTTGAGTACGTCGATATCTTTTTGCCCGCGCACGAAGGAATAGGTTTCCGGCAGAAAACGCCCCTCGGCTGGCAGATCCACGCGCCCGATCTGCGTCATGATCTGTGCTTCGCTGAGCCCGCTCATGGTCTGCTCCAACAGCGGCTCCTTGGTCAACGCCAGTCGCAGATCGGAGAAGCGCCAGCCCTCAATGATGGTGAACTGATGATGGATTACCCGGCCCTTGGCCATGCGCTCCAGCAGCTTGCGCGGGGTCATGCCCGGCGCGAGCGCGTACTCACCGGCACGCAGGCCATCCAGCACTTTCATTTCATGCGCCAGCGCGCGCCAGTAAATACGCGGTGCGCGCGACACGTTTTCCTTGGACAGCTTGCGCACGATCTGATTGAACGAAGTGCCGAGCTTTACGTCCAGCACCAGTTCGTGACTGGAAAACTCCATGGGCCCATCGCTGAACTTGCGATAGTCCTGCCACAGAACAAAGCCGCCGACGCCGCCGACGATCAGCACGAACACCAACAGTTTGCGCAGAAAAACGGCCATACGTGTCCTATTCTGGAGTCGGCAAACCCAATGCTGGATGCAGTACCTGCATCAGCAAGCGTGCCACCCGGTTGGAGTCGTAGCAATGATCGCCAAGCGCGCGCACCGGCACAATGCCACGCACGGCATTGCTCAGAAACAGTTCATCGGCAGCAAATAATCGGGCACGCGGCATATCCGCCACCGTAACCGAAAAGCCTGCTGGCGGCGACTGCAAAACCCGTTGCCGGCAAACACCTGCGACACCGGCGCGATCCAGTGCAGGCGTGCGCAGCTCAGTCCCGAAACGTGCGAACAGATTGGCCGCAGTAGCCGAAATCACCCGGCCGGCAGCATCGCACAGCAGTGCTTCGGCAATCGAGGAATCATTCCACTCCGCTCGCGCCATCACCTGTTCGAGCCGATTGGCGTGCTTGAGCCCGGCCAGCAGCGGTTGCTCAGAGAGCACCAGATCGCCGAAACGCAGCCGCGCGCCATTGACGTACGGGTCGATTTCAACAACGGGCGCGGCATAGCTCATTACCAATCGCCGCCCACTCGCGCCGTGTGGTGCATAACCCCGCGCACCATCGCCACGGGTGAGCAGCACCTTGACGATCGCAGTACCCGCTCCGGCGGCTGCCCGATCTATTTCAGCGCGCAGAGATGCCCAGTCCGGCTGCGGCAGTCGCAATCCGCTGCAGGCGAGTAGCAGGCGTTGCAGATGGTCGTCAATCCAGCATGGCTGTTGTGCATGCACACGGATGGTGGTGAATGCGGCGTCGCCGTAGTGCAGGGCGCGATCTCTGACGGTAACAACCTCGCTCGCAACGCCATCGACCCAGGCGTGCAGCAACCCACTGGGATGTTGAAGTGTCACCGCAGGCACGATGCCGGGAGCGGCCATCAGACACGCTCCGGATCGAGTGCACGCAGCAGGCCACGTGCCTTGGCGCGCGTCTCTTCCAGTTCGCGCTCAGCAATCGAATCGGCCACGATGCCGGCACCGGCGCGGAACTCCAGGGATTCTCCCGCAATGGTAATGCTGCGAATCAGGATGTTCATATCCATGTCGCCATCGACCCCGAGGTACCCGAGCGCACCGGTATAAAAACCCCTGCCCTCGCCCTCCAGCTCGGCGATGATTTCCATGCAGCGCATGAACAACCCCGAACCCGAAGTTGTGCTCGTCGTTTCGTCAAAGGGAAACATCGTGGGTGCCAGTCTCGGCAATGACGTGAACCTCCGGGACGTCGAAGGCCGCTCGGCGCTTCTCCTGGGCAAAGCCAAAGACAACAACGCCGCAACCGCCATCGGCCCCTTCGTAAGATTGTTCGACGACAGCTTCACCCTCGACACTGTGCGCAAGATGGACCTCTCACTCACCGTCGAGGGAACCGATGGTTTCAAAATGACAGGCCGCTCATCGATCTCACAAA
>JANMSL010000722.1:0-2366 GCA_031389245.1 Lysobacterales bacterium
CTCCAGCTGCCAGCGCGTCGAGGCAACGTTGCTGCACGCCTGCGCGCTGTCGTTGGGTGCCGAGCATCTGAATGCGCGACGCTCGGTAGGCACACGAAACTGCGCATGCCACATGGTTTCAATCTTGCGCTCCTCACTCACCGCATTCGTCGGCTGTGTGTCTTTGCCCTTGGCCTCGATGCGACTGAGTTCCAGACCGCGTGGGTTGTAGTCGTGGTCGGTGACGGTGCCTTTGAAATCGGTGACGATATCTTTGTAGCCATTGGTGTCGTAGCTGTAAGTGCGCGTACGCTCCGGGATCAAGGGATCCGCAACCACCGGACGCAGCTTCACTTCGGTCACGCGTTGCGCGCCCGCCAGCATGGAAAATGCACGCCGTTCGATGCCGACCGACGAAGTGATATCGACATAGTTGCTGCCCAGTGCAAACGTGCTGACACTGGCGCCACCGGCGAGGCCGGACTCAGTCACCAGTCCGGATGAGTTGTATTTATAGGTCGAGTAGCGTTGGCCGGAGGGGTCGAGGATGCCGGTCAATAGATAATGCTTGTCATTGCCCAGATAGCTGGAGTTGGCGGCTTCGTTGTACAGGTAAGTCGCCCGTGTCGAGATCGGATCGAATGCGGTGGTGAGTCGACCATATGCGGTTTCGTAGCTGTACGAGATTTCACCGCCGTCCGGGAACTGCACCTTGGTGACGCGACTGAAGCGCGGGTAGGTGCCGTCCAGAATCGTGGTCCACACAAACTGCAGAAAGCGGCCGTCGCGTGCGGTAACGCGCTCCAATCGCCCGATGTCGTCGTATTGCAGAGTGAAGCGACGGCCATCGAGGTGTTCGATGTAGAGCAGCAGACCGGTAGCGGAGAAGGCCTCCACCCGATCCTGTTGATCGCGGAGCAACCAGGCGACTGACCCGCCGGAAACCGCGGTCAAAGTGACCGGCTCACCCTTCCATGCGCTCCACACACCACCGACCCGATTGAATTGGATTTGTGTGCCGTCGGGACGAAGTACACGCAGGCTGTCGGTGCCATACGAATCCAGCCGCGACTCCCAATTGCTGGACCAACGCGGTCCGAGCAGCGAGTTGGACTGAACATCGACCGAGTGACGCGACTGGCTGTTGTAGTGACGCACGAACTCCAGCCCACCACCGCCATTGAAGTCGGTTGCAGTGAAGCGTTTTTCTTGGGCGAAGGGCAGCACCGGCTGATTTGTTGGGCAGTTGGGGGTACAGGCGATGATGCGGTTGCGTTCGCAATGCGTTTCGGCGATGCCACCCGGGTAGGTAGTCACTGTTAGCCATCCCGACAGCACATCGCAGTACGCGTCTCGGTCCGCTTGTAATGAATGTGTGCCAATCACGCCTTCGCTAGGACCACCGGGATACCAAAGACGTATGTCCCAGGGCTGATCCTTGTAGCGAAGTTGTGCGAGATTTTCAGGGCCGGACGGCCCGACGATCACTCCACTGGTGTAGCCCCCAACGCATATATGATCATCAATCCGGTTTGCTGCGGACTGTTCGTAGGTTCGCACGCCAACAGGATCGGTATTCTCCACGCATTGCTGCGGTAGATTCAGCAGCGGTGGGCATGAGCCGTGAGCCGCAACCGAGTGGCACCACTGCGTATACTGTTGCGGCTTGCACTCTTTGTCCGTCGGGCACTCGTACGCAAGCGCGGGTTGCGCGAGCATCGACAAAATCAAAAGCGTAAACGCCAGAAGTAAGCGGTACATAGGAAGTCCTCGTTGCGGGATTTAGCCGACCAGCGAGCACCCGAACGAATTGTTCGACCGCGCGCCCACGCCACATCGTTGGATCCAGCGCGATGTGCACCGGGCCACAAAGGTGGTTACGTGGGGATAATCGCGATCTGGCGAAAAACGTGATCAACGAATTTTTTGGGCTCGCGATGATCACTTGTCGATGACGGACTTATGTGTTTGTATACATATACTTAGAGCGATCTAATAGCTAGATTTTGGACAGGACTCCAACACCGCAGCGCCTTGGCCGACGGTGTGCACAACGGCGGCACACCTGTGAATCAAGACCACTCACAGGACTGGCTAGTGTAGACATGCCCTGTATAAGCCGCGCCGCGCACTGGAACCGACGCGCAAGGAAGCGCCGGCAGCATGTGTCCTATATCCGGTGGAAAAACAAAACACCAATTCACTACGTCGCGTTCGACGGTCGGCTTACGCTCTCCCCGAGACCACCGTAGACACGGGTGCGGCCGCGCAATATCAGGTGCTGGTCATACCTGCTTTGGTTCCAGCAATGTGTTCATGGGAGGACGATTCCCTGCCGCGCAATTGCCTGTGAAAGCACATGAGTCACGCGCTGGGCGATCTGGCCG
>JANMSL010000726.1:0-6746 GCA_031389245.1 Lysobacterales bacterium
GTGATGCTGTCCAGCCTGCGGATGCTGATTGGGCCTTGCTGGAGTGTTGGGTTCGCGCGCGCCATGGCTTGGATCCTGTGGACGATTCAGTGGACGGATACTGTGCGGTTGCTGCGTGTCCGCATTCAATCCGGCGCTTCAACCGGCGGTCGACGCCAAGGCGCAGCGCGCTCAGGCTGCTGCATGGCGTCGTACAGATCGGCCAGCCGGGCGCGTGCTTTCGCTACGCGATCATGCTTCGAGCCCAAGGACTTGCTCAGCGCCGACTGGGTCTTCAGCAGCAGCGACTCGGCCTGATCAAAGCGGCGCATGCGGGTCAGGCATTCGCCATAGTTGTTGGCGAAGATCATTACGTAGGGATGGTCGGGGCCAAGGTGTTCCGCTGCGGCGTCCAGCACCTTGATGAACTCCTGTTCTGCTGCTTTCAAGTCACCCTGACGCAGCAACAGCATGGCCAGGTTGTTGCGCGTGCCGAAGGTTTCCGAATACGCCGTTTTTGCTTCGGTCTGGATCGCCAGTGTCTCGCGATAGATCTTCTCGGCCTCATCCAATCGTTTGAGATCTTCCAGCGCATAGGCCAGCGAATTCATTGCTACCAGCACCGCTGGATGACTTGGCTGCCGCGCTTCGCGCAACCGCTCCAGCAAGTTGCGCAGGACCGGCTCGGCGTCTGCCGATTTACCCGTCTGGATCAACAGCGTGGCGCGGTTCTGCAGCACGTTGAGCGCGTCCGGGTGCGTTGGCCCCAGCACTTTGATGCGCCCAGCGTAGGCACGGTCATACAGCGCCAGCGCTCGCTCATGCTCGCCGGTATTTTGCAGCGCTATGGCGAGGTTGTTGACCACGGTCAGCGTCGACGGATGCTCGGCACCGCGGCGCGCGGATAGCTCTGTCTCGAGTCGCGTGAATGCTGCGATAGCTGCCTTCAGATCACCAGCGCCGCGCAACGCGACGGCGAGATTGCCGAGCGCGGTCTCGCGAACCGGATGCTCGTCCGGCAATTCGTCCAACGGCGTGCCCAGCACCTGACCGTACTGCTCGATGGCTTCCTTGAATTTGCTTTGTCGCAGGAGAATGTCGCCGAGCAGATTTCTGGCCTCGAATCCGAGTGGATCGAATCGGCCGAGTGTTTGCGCGATCTTGGCGACCAGTTCACGCGCACCCTGCTCCGCTTCAGCGTCGACCTCGCGCGCGGCGCGAATCTTCAAACTGAGGATCGCGGTTTCAAAGCGCGCGGTCTGCGCTGCTGCGCCCTGCCGGTCCAGGGTCATACCCGCGGCGTTGACCAGTTCCTGCGCCTGTTTGAGGCGACCCAGCGAGAAATTGACGCGGGCCAGAGCCACCGCGGCCTGTGCCGTAACTAGCGGATCGTCGGGCGGGGAATACTGCAAGCGCAGGGTGGCCTGATCGACGACTTCGCGCACGCTGATTTCACGGCCCAACGCCGATTCCGGCATCGCCGCCTGGAACATTTCGTCCATGAATTGTTGCACCGAGGCGCTGATCGCGGCATTGCGTTCTGCCGACTGCCGGGCTTCACGCTCCCGCCACGCGGCATTCAGCGCGAACACCGTGCTGGCCAGCAATGCCAGCACACCGATCAGCGAAGCGGTGACCAGGGCGCGATGCCGTCGCGCGAATTTCCGCGTCACGTACCAGGCCGCTGGAGGCCGCGCCAGAATCGGCTCGTCGCGCAGATAACGCTCGATGTCTGCGCCCAATTCGGAAGCTGATGCATAACGCTGCGCCGGCTCTTCAGCCAACGCCTTCATCGCGATCGTGTCGAGGTCGCCGGCGTATTGCGGGCTGGCTTGTGCCAATGCTATTTGCGGCTTGCGCATCGCGCCGGCCACCGCCTGGACCAGTGACGTGCCCAATTCGAATTCGCGCGGGCGTCGGCCACTGAGCAATTCGTACAGGATCACGCCCAGCGCGTAGACGTCGGCACGCGTGTCGACCGCGCCAGGATCGCCATTGAGCTGCTCGGGACTCATGTACGGCAAGGTGCCGACCAATTCGCCAAACTGGGTCAGCCGCGTGCCGCCTTCGCCCTCCTCGAGCAGCCGCGCGATGCCGAAGTCGAGCACACGCGGATGACCGGCAGCATCGACCAGGATATTCGCCGGCTTCAAATCGCGGTGTACGACGCCGCGCTGATGCGCATGCTGCACCGCGTTGCAGATCGCCACCACCAACTTTAGCCGCGCCGCGCTGTCGAGACCTCCTCGGGCCGCGTGCTCGAGCAAACTGACGCCGTCGACAAACTCCATGGCGAAATAAGGCAGGCTGCCACGTGCAGTCTCCTCGACACCGGCCGCGTACACTTTGGCGATGCCGGGATGATCGAGCATTGCCAGCGCTGCGCCCTCGCGGCGAAATCGCTGCGCCGCGTCGTGATCATTGCCAGCATGGCGCATCACCTTAAGCGCCACGTTGCGCCGCGGATTGTCCTGTTCGGCCAGATAGACCGTGCCCATGCCACCCTGCCCGATCAGCGACAGCACGCGGAAATCGCCAAGCCGATCGAGTTGCAGCGCGGTCGTATCCGAAGTCTCACTCCGCTGCTGCGCCGTTTGCTGGTCATGCGCAGCGAGGGCAATTTGCAGCTGCTCGGCGCTGGCCGCGTCGCTTTTCCGCAGCTGGCGCAAATGTTCGGCGCGCTGTGTCGGTGAAAGCGCGGCTGTTTGGTTCAACAGATCCTGCAGCGACGAGGGATTCATGGGACGCGGTCCATTAGTAAACGGGCACAAGATGACACAAAGACGGCGGCTACAATGTCCGCATGCAGATCGATATTCTCTATCAGGACGAACACTTGATCGCGGTCAACAAACCCGCCGGCCTGCTTGCCCATGCCACGCGCATGGCCATCGACGTCGATGAGGACTTGCAGGACACGCTGCGTCAGCAGGTCGGCGGCAGCATTCATCTGGTACATCGGCTGGACCGCGCTACCAGCGGCCTGGTGCTGGCTGCGCGCAATAGCGCGGCAGCGGCAGCGCTTGGGCGCCAGTTCATGCAGCGCAGCGTGTGCAAGCGCTATCTGGGCGTGGTTCGTGGCTGGCCGGCGGCCACCGGCGAGATCGACTATGCGCTGCCTGATGTGCGCGACAACTCCCCGCGCAAGCCGGCTTTGACGCGGTTTCGCACGCTGGCAACGCGCACCGTGGACATTGCGCTCGGCAAATATCCGCAACAGCGCTACGCTCTGATCGAGGCCAGCCCGCATAGCGGACGCTATCGCCAGATTCGTAAACATCTGCATCACATTTCACATCATTTGATTGGCGACACCAGCCATGGCCGGACCGAGCACAATCGCCTGTTCCAAAGTGAATTTGGTGTGCACCAATTGCTGTTGCACGCCTGCCAGCTGGAGTTCGACCATCCGGTCAATGGCGGTCGCATGCAGCTGACCGCGCCATTGGATAAAGTCTGGCAAGATTTGTTGCTGCGTTTCGATTGGCACCGGCAGGTGCCGGATGTCACCTGTCTTTCGTCGGTAGTGCCTGTCTCGCAACCCATCTAGCCTCGACCATGCACAAGCGCACCAACGAACGCGAGCGGCATATGGCCTTGAGGCAGATGGTCGAGGACATCTCCAGCGAGCTCGAGTTGGCGCCGCTATTGGCGCGCATTGTGCAGAGTGCCTGCGAATTGATCGGTGCCGATGATGGCAGTATTGGTCTCTATGACGCGACCCGCGAGGTGATTCGAACCGAGGCGGTTTACCGGATGCCGGCGCGCGAACTGGGTGCGGAAATGCGTCGCGGCGAGGGACTGGCCGGCCACGTGTTGGACAGTGGGCAGGCGGTACTGGCGCGCTATGGCGATCTGGCGCTGATCACCTTGAACGAACTGGCCGACAATCGGGTCATCGGATTGCCGATTCATTGGCGCGGACGGCTGGTGGGTTTCTTTGGCGTCGGCGCGGCGCCGCCGAAGACGTTCGATGCACAAGACCTGGCACTGCTGGAACTGTTCGCGCGACATACCGCCATCGCCATCGACAATGCCCGCCGCTACAGCGAGGAACGCCGTCGTGCCGCGCGCTTCGCGTTGATCGCCAAAGTCACGGCAACGGTCAATCTGAGCGGCGATCTGGAATTGATGCTGCAACGCGTTGCCGATGCCGTGCATCAGACTCTGGGCTTCGCCAATGTCGACATCCCGCTGATCGAGCCGACTGATCCGGGCACTCTGGTGATCCGCATTCGCGGCGGTGACTACAAGCGGCGTATCCAGCACGAAGACCGGATGCCGATCACGCTCGGCATCATGGGCGCTGCCGCGCGCGAAAAATGCACCCAGCTGGTGAACAATGTCGCGGCCGATTCGCGTTACGTAACGCCCCCTGGTATCACCCCGCCACAGGCGGAGCTGGCCATTCCGATCCAGTTGCGCGGTCAAGTGCTCGGCGTACTCAACGTGGAATCACAGACCCCCTTCGACCGGCTCGACGTCACCAGTCTGGAGATTGTCGCCAGTCACCTGGCGGTAGCGATCGAGAACATGCGGCTTGCGCTGCTCTCGCGGGAGGCGGCGATTCTCGCCGAGCGCCAGCGCCTGGCGCGCGAGTTGCACGACAACGTCACTCAGATTCTCAGCTCGATCAGCCTGCTCTCGCAAAGTCTGCCGCAGGCCTGGCGGCGCGATCCGCTGGAAGGCGAGCGTCGCGCATTGCGCGTGCATGACCTGGCGCAGACTGGATTCGCCGAGTTGCGCGCATTGCTACGTGAGCTGACACCGCCCGAAGCACGGCACGACATATCCAAAAGCAGCCGCGCTTTGATCGGATTCGAGCGCTTGCGAGATGAGGGCCTGCCAGCGGCACTGGAGCCATTGCTGCAGCGCATGCTGCCGGAAAACATTCGCCTGCGCATGCAGTTCGATGGCTATGCGCAGCAAGACCTGGCGCACGAGGAGGCTTTGTATCGCGTCTGCCAGGAAGCTGTTTCCAACGTCATCAAACACGCCAACGCAAGTTTTGTGGAGGTGATCACACAGACCTCGCAACGCCTGTTGATGCTCAGCATCTGCGACGACGGCGATGGGATTCCCAACGCACGCCGCAAGGGATTGGGCCTGACCAGCATGCGCGAGCGACTGGAGGCGCTGGGCGGTGTCCTGCGCATCCTGACACGCTCGCCACGCGGCAGCGTCATCGAATGCGCGCTGCCGCGGAAGGATCGTTCGGTGTAGCGATCAACTGTGTCGCATCTATCAGTGCAAACGCAGCTGCGACAACGCATGCCGATAATATTTCTTCGGTGCCGAAAAACCGCCGACATCGCCATCCGCGCTGCGCACATCGGCCATCGGCGGCATGCCGCCCTGCGGCGGCCAGCTCAGTTCGGGCAGTTGACGCTTCTTCAACTCGGTGTTGAGTTTGGGCAGGGCGCGCGCACTGAGTGTGTCGAACTCGCCGGCGATATCAGCCAAGTCGGACTCCAATACCGCAGTGCGCTCGATCAACGTGGCTGCCGGCCGGCCTTCGTAACCGACCAGCGCGCTATAGAGCTGATCGGTGTGTTCGCGCAGACGTTCCTCACCGGTAATGGCGCCGCCTTCCTTGGTGGCGACGATCTGCTTGCGCACGCTTTCGGCGTCGGCGACAAACGCGCCGAGTTGCGCGCGCAACGCATCCTTCTCTGGCAGGCGCGCGGCAATGCCATTGGCCATCATCTGCAGGAACTGGATGCGCTGGGTCAATTCGGTCATACGCCCGAACAGACCGTGCACCTTCATGCTGGCGTCAAACTGCGCCTTGCGGTCGGCCAGCGTGTAGCTGGCGCGGCGGTCCAGTCCGACCTCGAACTTGGTTTCATAAACCTGCTTGTTCTTGGTCAGGCGCGCGCTGTAAGTGCCGGGCAGTACCCGTGGACCCTGGGTACCGGCGAAGGCGAGTTGCGCCGCCTTGGGCACGCTTGGTGGCTTGACCCGCATCGACCAGGAGACGCGATTCATGCCACGGCGCTTGCTGGCGGGAATGGTGTCGATGACTTCGCCTGAGTCGTTGAGAATCTCCAGCTTGAGCGCGCCAAACAGATGGCGGGAGCGTTGGTAGTAGGTAATGACCGCACCACCCGGCGCATTTTCGCCAACGAATCCGGCATCGCCTTCCGACCAGCCGCCAACCCCACCGATACGCTGCTGCGTCGGTCGTGACGCCAGGAACTTGGCTTCGGCGGCAAGCGTGGAATTGTTGAAATTACGCAACGGACGGATGTCGTCAATGATCCAGATGCCGCGACCGTGTGTGGCAATCACCAGGTCGCCTTCGCGCTCCTGCACGACCAGATCGCGCACCGATACCGAGGGGAAATTTCCGCCTTCGAATTTCGCCCACTGGTTGCCGCCATCGTTGCTGATCCACAGCCCGAACTCGGTACCCAGAAACAGCAGATTCGGATCAACGCTGTCCTGCCGGATGACGTTGGCATAGCCGCGCACCCCTTGCTCAGCAGCGACGATGCGGGTCCAGCTGCGGCCGTAGTCCGTGGTGCGGAACACATGCGCGGCGAGATCACCGAAGCTGTGCCGATCCACGGCGACAAACGCGGTGCCCGCATCGTGGCTTGAGGCTTCCACCCAGGAGATCCACGAGCCCTTCGGAACCGCTTTGAGGTTGAGCGCAGTGTTGGTCCAATGCTTGCCTCCATCACGGGTGAGTTGCACGTTGCCGTCATCGGTGCCCACGTACAGGGTACTGGCGTCATGTGGCGACTCCTCAATCACAAAGATCG
>JANMSL010000745.1:0-1961 GCA_031389245.1 Lysobacterales bacterium
CCGCCGACGCTGCTGCACCCGAGCTCCGCGGTGGCGATGCTGCCGGCCAGCTTCGCGCAGATGTTCCGGTTGATGCTGGCGCACGCGGTGGCGACCTGCGGCGCCGGCGCGTTCTCATCAGATTTGGCAGATAGGGCTACCGAGCAGACAGATTCCGACGTGGGCGTGTTGAAGCTGGCGGACCAAGTGTCGCCGGGGCGACTGTCGTATTGCACCTCCAGCGAAGTACGGTCGCAGGTGATGTTGATTTCGAAGTCTGACAGCGATCCGCTGATTGGCGCACCTTCACACAGATATATGATCCGGCCATTCACGTTTAACGGCACCGGCAGGCCTGTGCCGAAGTAAGACCATCCGCCCGAAGGACCAGAGACACCTTCGACAATGATTTGATCGGGGACGGTACAACTCGAGCCTTTTCCTGAGATCGCGACTGCGCCCTGAGGGATACCTGCAGTTGCAATCGCCTGAGTCGTGCTCAGAACCAACGCAGTCACAGTCGCCGCTGCCAGCAGGCCACGGGCACACAGAGTCAGTGCCCAGAGTTTTCGAGAGCGGATCAATGCCATGTGCGTATTCACCAAGGAAGTTGAGGATGCGACCGAAAGCAAGGACGCCATGTCGTGGACAGGGCAAGCCTCGGATTTCGGAGACAGCAGATCGTTACTCAGCCGCAAGAGTCACTTTGCAGCTGGCCAGGAAATCGTGGGAATTGCGACGTATGGGATTCGGGTGGAGTTGGATCCCTCTCCGCACCCTTTTCGGTATTGATTTGGCTTGCCTCTAGAATCGTTGCTCGTGTGCTGTTCGCTTTCATACGCGAAGCCTGCGGGAAAACTCGATCAATTATTTTTTGTGTGGCTTCAACTGGCGTCCGGCACTGATTCGTTGGGCAGCTCGTGGCATAGTGCTTCGAACTGCTGGCAGCGGCGCACTCTTGGTGACACAGCGTTTCGTCATCGAAACCGCCGCATCCGCGCAGATGCCATCAGTTTTCGCTCAGGTTCGCTGATCAAACCCCGGTAGCATCGTCAGCACGTATTACCCAGTTCCCGAGGAGCAACCGTGATGAAACCAATGAGCTTGATGATCTCGTTGACTCTGGCCTGCGGTACTGCGCTTGCCAGTTCGAGCGTTGCGCCGGCAAAGGTAGAAACGGCGCCGACTGTGGCAGAGGCGGCAATGCCGGCGAGTCGCGTCGTCGATCAGCCCAATGCGATCCTCAGCGCGCTGAAGCAAAACGACTTCGCCGCCCTGCAGGAGGCATTCGATCAAGACAAGGACATTGTCGCGATCGCCAAACAATGGGACGAACGCGCTGAACGTCAGCGCGAGTATCGGGCCAAGCATGCCGCCGGGAATGTCGAAGCGCATGGCCCAGCGATGCCGCCGTTGGTCGACGACACGATGCAGCAGACCTGGCTGAAGTTCCAATCCGCCGAGGGCGTCGACGCCCTGGTCGACGAGTGGCAGCCAAAGATCGCCGAGCAAGTCGGCAAGAGCCTGCTCGCATTCAATGTTGGCTTCGGTGCAACGCTGGCCAGCATTGCCAGCGAAAAGAAATTGAGCGCGCATGAAGTGCAACAGCTGACGCAGCTGATGTATGCCGTGCAAAACTGGACCGGGCGTGTCGATTTCGCCGATCGCGAGCGTTTGCGACGGGCGCTTCTACCGACTTCACGGCTCGTTCGCCAAACCGGGCTGAAGCGTTTCGACGACACTGAAACTTTGGCGTTCGAGGATGCCATCGTTCATGGTGATGCGATGCTGAAAACCGTCAAGCAAGTGTTCGCGGCGTATGAGGTTGATGTCGATCAGATCTTGAACAGCGTGCGCTTCACCGAAGTTGACGCGCTCGGCGACAAGGCCACGCTACACGCCGAGGCGCGCGTATTTGGTGTCGATCTCACCCACGATTTCAAGATGCAGCATTACCAAGGCCAATGGCTGAGCGGCGATTC
>JANMSL010000147.1:0-6276 GCA_031389245.1 Lysobacterales bacterium
CGCGGCCATTGGTATCGGTGAGCGCGCCGCGGTCCATCACTTGCAGCAGAATGTTGAACACATCCGGATGTGCCTTCTCGATCTCGTCGAGCAGGATGACGGCATGCGGGTGCTTGGTCACCGCCTCGGTCAGCAGGCCACCCTTGTCGAAACCGACGTAACCCGGGGGCGCGCCGATCAAGCGGGAAACCGAATGCGCCTCCATATATTCGCTCATGTCAAAGCGGATCAATTCGATACCCAGTTGCAATGACAGTTGCCGGGTGACTTCGGTCTTGCCCACGCCAGTGGGACCGGCGAACAGGAAGCAGCCGATAGGCTTGTTGGGACTGGCCAGACCCGAACGCGCCATCTTGATCGACGAAGCCAGCGCTTCAATAGCGCTTTCCTGACCGAACACCACCATCTTCAAATTGCGCTCGAGATTCTTCAGCACATCCTTGTCGGAGGTCGATACCTGTTTCGGCGGAATACGCGCCATCTTGGCGATGATGTACTCGATTTCGGGCACATCGACAATTCGCTTGCGTAATTCCACCGGCATCAAACGCTGACGTGCTCCAGCTTCGTCAATCACGTCGATGGCCTTGTCCGGCAGCAGCCGATCGCCAATATGCTTGACTGAAAGGTCAACCGCAGCCTTCAGTGCATCGGGCGTGTACTCGACCTGATGGTGCTCTTCGAAACGCGATTTCAGGCCTTTGAGGATTTCCAACGCGTCCGCGCTCGAGGGCTCGACAATGTCAATCTTCTGGAAGCGGCGCGCCAGTGCGCGGTCCTTCTCAAATACCTGGCGAAATTCCTGAAAGGTGGTCGAACCGATGCAGCGCAACTCGCCCGAGCTGAGTACCGGCTTGATCAGGTTGGAGGCGTCCATGGTGCCGCCCGATGCCGACCCGGCACCAATAATCGTGTGGATCTCGTCGATGAACAAGATTGCGTTAGGCTCTTTCTTCAGCTCTGCGAGTACGCCCTTGAGGCGCTTTTCGAAGTCACCGCGATACTTGGTGCCGGCGACCAGCGCGCCCAGGTCGAGTGAATAAATTGTGGCTTCCTTCAGCACGTCGGGCACCTGGCCCTCGACGATGCGTTTGGCCAAGCCTTCGGCGATGGCCGTCTTGCCAACACCGGCTTCGCCCACATAGAGCGGATTGTTCTTGCGGCGTCGGCACAGAATCTGAATGGTGCGTTCGACTTCGTCCTGGCGGCCGATCAATGGATCGATCTTGCCCATCGTCGCCTGTTCATTGAGATTCACGGCAAACTCGATCAACGGGTTGACCCGTGTGTCTTCACCGCCCTCACCGTCCTGCGACTTGCCTTCGGCATCCGCGCCCTTGGGCTCATGACCAATCTTGGCAATCTTGTGGGAGATGAAGTTGACCACGTCCAGCCGCGTCACTTCTTGCTGATTAAGGAAGAAAACCGCGTGTGAATCCTTCTCGCCGAAAATCGCCACCAATACGTTGCCGCCGGTCACTTCACTGCGACCACTGGATTGAACGTGGTAAACGGCGCGCTGCAGCACACGCTGGAACCCAAGCGTGGGCTGAGTATCGCGACCGTCACCGGTCGGCAGCACCGGCACGGTCTCGGCAATGATCGAGCGCAGGTCGGTGTTGACCTTTTTGAAATCAGCGCCACAGGCACGCAGCACGGCGGCTGCCGAGGGATTGTCGAGCAGCGCCAACAGCAAGTGCTCCACGGTCATGAACTCATGCCGACGTTCACGCGCATCCTTGTAACAATGTGCCAGGGTTTGCTCGAGATCTTTGCTGAACATGCGAGTCTCCGTTTCTTACAACAGTCCTGCAATCTTCGTGCCGATAGGCCTTACAGTTTTTCCATTACGCAGAGCAGCGGATGCAGATGACTGCGGGCGAATTCATTAACCTGCGTCACTTTGGTTTCTGCCACTTCGCGTGTGAACACGCCGCATACGCCTTTGCCGCGAGTGTGCACCGCCAGCATGATTTGTGTGGCCCGAGTGTGGTCCAACGCAAAAAACATTTGCAACACTGAGACCACAAACTCCATCGGAGTGTAGTCGTCGTTCATCAACGCCACTTCGTACATGGGAGGTTTGGCGAGCTCGGGGCGCGCTTCCTCCAGCACAGTGCCGATCTGCTGCTGATCGCTGGGTTCCCTCGTTCCTGACATCCAAAATCATTCCTTGAAGATTGCAGCGAGTATACGTAGGAGCAACGCGCTGCGACAGCTGCCAACAGCGGAGCTGGTCGAGGTCAGCAACAAGGGTTCAGTAGCAGACATCAACGATGAGCAAGAGTAAGTGTCCCGCGCTCGTCTGAGGATATGGGGTGCCCGCTGCAATCCACAAGCGCGCCAGCGCGCTCAGCTAGAATCACCGCCGGCACCTGTATCCTGGGTTGCGCAACACGTGGATATGCAAGTGTCATCTGCGGCCGTCGCTCGGCGTCCTGCCTACGACGATATTTGAGCGTCCATGCTCGGCGCAGGATGCCAGGCGTCACCCTTACCTGCTGCGTCAAAGCAGTCGTCTGCAATCGAGTCCATGCATGAACGATCCCCTAATCTGGCGCCCGGACGTAACCGTCGCCGCCATCGTGGAACAGGAAGGTCGGTTCCTGTTCGTCGAAGAACTGGTTCGCGGGCAACTGGTGCTGAACCAGCCAGCTGGCCACCTCGAAGCAGGTGAGTCACTGATCGAGGCAACCTGCCGTGAAACCCTGGAGGAATCTGCTTGGGAGGTTGAGGCGACACATCTGGTGGGGGTCTACCAATGGACCAGTCCGTACGATGGCGTCGCCTTCCTGCGCTTCGCGTTCGCGGTGCGTGCGTTGCGCCAACACGACCGTGCTCTGGACCAGGGCATTGAGCGCGCGGTGTGGCTGACCGCCGACGAGCTGCGTCTGCATCCGGTGCCCGCGCGCAGTCCGCTGGTCGAACACTGCCTGCGTGACTATCTTGCCGGGCATCGTCATTCGCTTGATTTGTTACGCAATCTTGACGGTCGCCGCCGGCAATCCGCATGAGCTCCGAAGCGATCATGGTGGGTGTCTCCGGCGGCGTCGACTCGTCAGTTGCCGCGTGGCTGTTGGCTCAGGCCAATCAGCCAGTTTCCGGCATGTTCATGAAGAACTGGGAAGAAGATGACCCAGATGGCACCTGCCCCTCCGCACAGGACGCCGAGGATGCGGCGGCAGTCTGCGCGCGCATCGGCATCCCCTTCCACGCGCGCAATTTCGCGTCGGAGTACTGGGACGGCGTGTTTCAACACTTTATCAACGAGTACCAGGCCGGGCGCACGCCCAATCCGGATGTGCTGTGCAATCGCGAGATCAAGTTCAAAACGTTCATTGAGCACGCCGAAGATCTGGGTGCCGCCAAGATCGCCACCGGCCACTATGCCCGCGTTGATGCGCTCGACGGGCGCTACCGCTTGCTGCGCGGGCGCGACCAAAGCAAGGACCAGAGTTACTTCCTGCACGCGATTGGGCAGGACGCATTGTCGCGCACCTTGTTTCCGGTCGGAGCGCTGCCCAAGTCCGAAGTGCGACGTATCGCCGCCGAAGCCGGGTTGCTGACTGCAGACAAGAAGGATTCGACCGGAATCTGCTTTATCGGAGAGCGGCGTTTTCGAACTTTTCTTTCGCGATTTGTCGTTGCTCAGGCCGGTGAGATCCAAACCCCGGAGGGACTGTGCATTGGCAGCCACAGCGGCGTGTGTTTCTACACGATCGGCCAGCGCGACGGACTGGGCATCGGTGGACGCCGCGATTCCGGGCCAGAACCCTGGTACGTGGTTGGAAAGGAGCTGCAACGCAATGTGCTGATAGCGGCACAGGGCACCGATCATCCACTGTTGTTTTCAAGTCGGCTGCAGGCGCACTCTGCAACCTGGGTCGCGGGCGTTGCGCCACCAACGCCGCTGCGCTGTCATGCCAAGACCCGCTATCGCCAGCCGGATCAGGAATGCACTGTTCAATTATTTGGCGACGGACGGCTCGAAGTGCAATTTGACAATCCGCAGCGCGCGGTGACTCCAGGTCAGTCGGTGGTGTTTTACCACGGCGAAGAATGCCTCGGCGGCGCGGTCATCGACCACACCGACGCCGTCTACGGCGGTTGGAGCGGCACATGAAACCAGGTTCCACACTAGGGCTTGCGGCAATGCTTCAAGCTTTGGTCCAGGTTCGGCGGCTGGGATTCGAGGCTACGTGGGACGAAGCCCAGATCGCGCCGCTGATTGAAAGCCTGTTCCACATCGATGCTGAGTCCGCGCAAGAGGTCTATGGAACCAGCCGCGCTCTTGAGCCCGGACTGAGGACACTCTGCGACCAACTCGAGGGCCGCAAAGTCGACCCGCTAGTAGCGCGCATGGCCGGCACCGTGCTGCACCTGGAACGCAAGCTGGCCCGGCGGCAACCCATGCTGAAATTGCTCACTACGCACATCCGCGATGCCGAACGCGCGCGCGAGGCCTTCGGTACGTTGCACGACAACGTCATCGAGCGAATGAGCGAAGCCTATTGCGCCACGCTCAGCCGCCTCAGCCCACGCGTCATGGTGCAGGGAAACCCCGAGCACCTGGGCAATGCGCGCAACGTCGCGCGCATTCGCGCACTGTTGTTGGCAGCGATTCGCGGCGCAGTGCTGTGGCGGCAATCCGGCGGCAGCGGTTGGCACCTGTTGCTCAAACGCAAAAAAATCCTGGCCAGTGCGCGCGCGTTGTTGGCATGACACAGCTGTGTCTGCGCCTGGGCGCAACCTGCCCTGGTGTAGATCAGCCAATTGTAGCGACGACTGGTTCAAGGACTCACGCGATAGGCGCCATTGTCTCGATCATTGCGCCAACGGCACTTCAATGATCGTCAGTCGCTCTGATTCCGGCGTGTTCACCGGATCGCTGACGTAGATCTCGCTGCGCCGACCGATTTCCTTCCAGCCATTCACCGCGAGCCAGGCATGCGCTTTGGCATGCGTGTCACCGAGTGTGTCGCTACTTCCCACATGCTTGAACAAAGCGACATTGCCCTCGTGTGTCGTACCGGTTTTGAGCCGGTCTGAGGGCGTGGCGTCATTGCGGTCGTAGGGGATAGTGACGTCGAACTGCCATTGCTGCGCGTCGTGCCCGTTGATCACTGCGCGTGGCGGACCGGCTTGCTGCAGGGCATTCAACGTTGCGAATACGCTGATCTCGGTAATTGCGGCCATCAACGCCGAGGTCGACGACGCCGAATCCAGTGCCGCCTGAGTACTGATGAAATAGGTCGGGCGCGCGGTAACTGCACCCACGTCCACTATCAATTCCGCGATATCGGCGTTGGGCATGGACGCCATCAGTGACTTGAGCGAGGCCAAGCCGCGTTCGTAATCCTTGCCCACCCACTCGCCCATCCATGGGCCCGTCAGTCGACTCATCAGGTTCCAACCGAACCTGCGATCGAAGGACAGCGGCAGCTCGGAATCAAATGCCCAGGTCAGTTTCGTTCCGTCACCTTCAGGCGCCAGTGTGTACGTGGCAACTGCCTGGCCCATCGGCCCGAAATCCAGAGCGCTCTGGATGCGCTTGTTGGGTTCGGAAAGCTTGATTTCCTGCGTGCCCTCGCCCACTTTCGAATTGCCCTTCCAGGCAAATTTGGCGCCGACACCTGTGTCCGGACCACTGCGCGTCATGACGGCGTTGGGGTCGAGCCCGGCCCACGGTGACCAGTCGTTGAAGCGCTTGAAGCCGTTGAGCACGCCGAACACCATCGATGGCGGCCGGTCAATGACGATGCTGCGCTCGCCGTGCGCCTTGTCCGGCATCACGAACGCCACGCCGACGAGCAGCACCAGCAAGGCCAGCAATAGCATTGAGAGTCGCTTGAGCAGGGTCATCGAGTGCTCCTTGGTGATCAATTTGAGCGAGTATCTTGCAATCGGGCGCGCTTGGCGATGCTCTGCGGCTGGCACGACTCAGTTTCTGCCCTCGGGCAAATCTGGAGAATCGCTGGTACCGCGGTGCAAGACACGACCATCCCGGAAGCCGCGGTTGCTCGTTCCCCGATGTTCGGGAGAGGGCTGGGGAGGGGTTAGGTTAGACGCGAGACTTTCATGCAGCGGACTGCTGTATCCGGATTCATGAAAGTTTCCGCTTCGCCCGCGCGCCGTGATCGGCGATAATGTGCTGCTGGCAAGGCCGTTTTCGCCGGTTCCTCCGCAACACCCTTATTCGCAAAGGAATTCTCATGCGCGATTCAACTCTGGTTGACTCTTTCACAGTGCTCGACACGCTTATCGTCGGCGACAAAA
>JANMSL010000005.1:0-4091 GCA_031389245.1 Lysobacterales bacterium
CCTCTAGAAACCCCCTGCGCGATCCGATTGCCGCGTTGCGCGGTGCTCGGAATCCTCATGTACCCGCATGTACACTGCGGTTCCTGCGCTCCGTGCGCCTTGCACTCGAACCGCGCAGGCGGTTTCTGGAGGTTCCCCAGTGTTTACATCTCACGCAGCCATTGTGCCGCGTCCAGCGCAAAATAGCTCAGCACGCCATCGGCTCCGGCGCGCTTGAATGCGATCAACGCCTCGAGTACACAGGCACGCTCGTCGAGCCATCCGTTTTGCGCCGCTGCTTTGAGCATCGCGTATTCGCCGCTGACCTGATAGGCGAAAGTGGGCACGCCGAAGCGGTCCTTCACGCGCCGGATGATGTCCAGGTAAGGCATGCCCGGTTTGATCATCACCATGTCCGCACCTTCCTCGAGATCGAGCGCAATTTCTCGCAACGCTTCGTCACCGTTGGCGGGGTCCATCTGGTAGTTGTATTTGTTGCTCTTGCCCAGATTGCCAGCTGAGCCCACGGCATCGCGGAACGGACCATAAAAACTGGAGGCGTACTTGGCCGAGTAAGCCAGGATGCGGGTGTGCACATGCCCGGCTTGTTCCAGCGCGTTGCGAATCGCGCCGATGCGTCCATCCATCATGTCACTGGGCGCCAGCACATCGGCCCCGGCTTCGGCATGTGACAGCGCCTGCTGTACCAGCGCCACTACGGTCGGGTCGTTGACCACATATCCGGTGTTATCAATCAGCCCGTCCTGACCATGGGTGGTGAATGGATCGAGGGCGACATCGGTGATCACACCCAATTCCGGAAAGCGCGCCTTCAACGCACGCACTGCGCGTTGCGCCAGCCCTTGCGGGTTCCAGGCCTCGGCACCGTCCAGCGATTTGGCTTCGGTCGCAGTCACTGGAAACAACGCGAGCGCGGGCACACCGAGCCGCGCTGCGCGCTCGGCGACGCGCAGCAATTCGTCGATCGAGACACGCTCAACGCCGGGCATCGATGCGACCGGATCGCGCCGCGCCGCGCCCTCACAGACAAAGACCGGATAGATCAAGTCGTCGGCGCTCAAGCGCTGTTCGCGCATCAAGCGGCGTGAAAAATCATCCCGACGCATACGTCGCATCCGGGTCGAAGGAAAGCCCATGCCAGAGTCCTTGGGTTGATCTGGTGAAGGCGATAGCGTATCCGCATCCCGGTGACCCTGGCGGGCGTTACCTCCTGCGCCCGTCACCACCGCCATCGCGATTTCCCCATCCGCCACGTCGGGCTGGCTACCACAGATTGCGCCCGGTACCGCACTTCCCGCCATATTCAAGGCAAAACCTGCAACATCTAACAGGTATGTTGCAGCCGGCAGCAAGAAAACATTGCATCGGGATTGCCGATCGGCGCACACTCCGTGCCTGATCATTGGCGCACTAGCTTGGGGGCGGTATGCGTATTCGTTCAATCCTGGCAGGATTTTGCCTGCTGGCGGTCGCTGTCACAGCCACGGCCCAGGACTACAGCTACCACACCTACGTTGACTCCGACCGCAATGCGAGCAGCGGTTGTGATGTGGTCTATCCCGGTGGAACGGTCACCGGCGCCGAGCGCCGCTTGACCGCGGAAGTCACCGGAACCAATGTCACCGCGGTGACCGTAGCCGAGTGTTCGGGCGCTGTATTCCTCGCCCCGACCAACGTCGGCGGCGGCTATCCGGTCGGTCTGAACATCGGGATTTCCGGCTCGGACGTGATCGAGTTTGCCGGGACCCGGGCGCAGCTCAACGCACAAAACGCTTCGCTGATCCGTCTGCAAGTGGTCGGACAGTCCACCGGTGGCGCCAGCGATGTGCTGTTGACGGTCAATGGCCTGCCCAGTGGTGCGCCCATCCTGCTTGGATTGCCATTGGCTATTCCGGTGATTGGCGGCATTGGCCTGGTGTTGATGGCGCTGGGGCTGCTGTGGTTTGGCGCCAAGCGCGCGCGCCGCGTTGGTCTCGCCGGCCTGGGTGCCTTGCTGTTCGCCGGTTCGGTGTGGGCAGCCAACTTTGTGATGGATGGTGCGATCGGTGATTGGAGCGGCGTGAACGCACGCGCCACCGATGCCAGCGGCGATGCCACTCCGCCAGATGACGGCGCTGACATTTTGCAGTTCTTTGCCGAAGAAGAGAACGGCGTATTGTTCTTCCGCGTCGACGTGACCGATCTGGAAAACCAGCGCCCGATCGCAGCCAACCAGGCGCAAACCTACCTGGAAGATGCGCCGGCGCAGACCATCACGCTGACCGCGACCGATGCCGACGGCGATCCGTTGACCTTCGCCATCGTGACCAATCCGACCTTGGGAACGCTGGGCGCGATCACACCGATCAATGCCACCAGTGCCAGTGTCACCTATACCCCGAACCCGAATGCCAATGGTGCCGATAGCTTTACTTTCAGCGCCAACGATGGCCAGTCGACCAGCCTGCCGGCGACGGTCAGCATCACGCTGACGCCCGTGAACGATGTGCCCAGCTTCACCGCCGGTGCCAATGTCACCGTGGTCAAAGACACCGGCCCGCAGACGATCAGTCCCTGGGCTACGGCAATCAGTGCCGGCCCGCCGGATGAAGCAGCACAAACGCTGACTTTCACCATCACCGCCAATGACAATGCGGCATTGTTCTCGGTGCAGCCGGCGGTATCGCCGACTGGCGCGCTCACCTTTACCGGCGCGCCCAACGCCAATGGCATCGCCAACCTCAGTGTGCGCGTGCAAGACAATGGCGGCATCGCCAATGGTGGCGTCGATACGAGCGCGGTGCAGAACTTCAGCATCTCGCTGACCGCAGTCAATGATGCGCCGAGCTTCACCGCCGGCCCCAATCAAACCGTCAACGAAGATGCCGGCGCGCAGACCGCGAACCCGTGGGCCACTGCGATCAGCGCTGGCCCGCCGGATGAAGCCGGTCAGACGCTGACCTTCAACATCACCAATAACAGCAACGCTGCGTTGTTCAGTGCCGGCCCGGCAGTCAGCGCCACCGGCGTGTTGACCTACACCCCGGCCGCCAATGCCAATGGCGTTGCCAGCATCACACTGAACCTGATGGATAACGGCGGTACCGCCAACGGCGGCGTCGACACCAGCGCCACGCAGACTTTCACCATCACCGTCACTGCAGTCAACGACGTCCCCAGCTTCACCGCCGGTGCCAACGTGACTGTGCTCAAGGACACTGGCCCGCAGACGATCAATCCCTGGGCCACCGCGATCAGCGCCGGCCCGCCCGATGAAGTGGCGCAGACGCTGAACTTCACCATCACCGCCAACGACAACCCGGCGCTGTTCTCGGTACAGCCCGCGGTGTCGCCCACTGGCGTGCTCACCTTTACCGGTGCACTCAACGCCAATGGCGTCGCCAACCTCAGCCTCACGCTGATGGACAGTGGCGGCACCGCCAATGGCGGCGTCAATACCAGTGCAGCGCAGAATTTCAGCATCACGTTGAGCGCAGTCAACGACGCGCCGAGCTTCACCGCCGGCCCGAACCAGACCGTGCTGGAAGATGCCGGTCCGCAGACGGTCAATCCCTGGGCCACTGCCATCCTCGCCGGCCCACCCGATGAAGTCGGGCAGACGCTGACCTTCAACATCACCGGCAACACCAATGCCGCGTTGTTTGGCGCTGCGCCCGCGGTCAGCCCGACCGGCGTGCTGACCTACACCCCCGCAGCCAATGCCAATGGCGTGGCCACGATCACCTTGACCCTGCAGGACAATGGCGGCATCGCCAATGGCGGCGTCGACACCAGCGCGCCGCAGAGCTTCACCATCACCGTCACCGCGGTGAATGACGTGCCGAGCTTCACCGCCCAGGACCCACCGGCAGTGAACGAAGACGCCGCTGCGCAGACCGCGACCGTCGCCACCGCGATCAGCGCTGGCCCGCCCGATGAAGTGGCGCAGACGCTGACCTTCTCGATCACCAACAACAGCAATGCCGCACTGTTCAGCGGCACGCCGACGATCAACAGCGCCGGTGTGCTCAGCTACACGCCAGCGCCGAACACCAGCGGCACTGCGGTGCTCACGTTCCGCGTGCAGGACAGCGGCGGCATCGCCAATGGCG
>JANMSL010000007.1:0-12528 GCA_031389245.1 Lysobacterales bacterium
GCGCATTCGTCTCGCGTCGCAGATCGGAGCTGGCCTGGTCGGTGTGATGTATGTCCTGGACGAGCCGTCGATCGGCCTGCATCAGCGCGACAACGAACGCCTGCTCGGCACCCTGACGCGACTGCGCGATCTGGGCAATACTGTGATCGTAGTCGAACATGATGAAGACGCCATCCGCATGGCCGACCATCTGCTCGATATTGGCCCGGCCGCCGGCGTGCATGGTGGCGAGATCGTCGCGCAGGGTTCGCTCGCCGACTTGCTGGCCGCACCACGTTCATTGACCGGCGATTACCTCAGTGGCCGCAAGCGCATCGTCACTCCGATTGAGCGCCGCCCGTTCGATCACAGCAAAGCGCTGCGCGTACTCGGTGCCAATGGCAACAATCTGCACAATGTGGATCTGGAACTTCCGGCAGGCCTGTTCACTTGCATCACCGGCGTGTCCGGCTCGGGAAAATCCACGCTGATCAACGACACCCTGTATCGATTGGCTGCTGCCGAATTAAATGGTGCCAGCGAGCGCCCCGCCGCGCATCGCTCGGTCACCGGGCTGGATCTGTTCGACAAGGTCGTTGAGATTGATCAGTCACCGATCGGGCGCACGCCGCGTTCCAATCCGGCGACGTATACCGGCTTGTTCACGCCACTGCGTGATTTGTATGCGCAGGTTCCCGAGGCACGTTCACGCGGCTACGGACCGGGGCGCTTCAGTTTCAACGTCAAGGGCGGCCGCTGCGAGGCCTGCCAGGGCGATGGCCTGATCAAGGTCGAGATGCATTTCCTGCCTGACGTCTACGTCTCCTGCGATCTGTGCCACGGCAAGCGCTACAACCGCGAAACATTGGAGATCACCTACAAGGGCCACAGTATTCACGACGTGCTCGATATGACCATCGAGGACGGGCTCAGGCTGTTTGCCACCGTGCCCGTGCTGGCGCGCAAACTGGAAACACTGGTTGCAGTCGGGCTGAGCTACATCAAGCTCGGCCAGAGCGCGACCACACTGTCCGGTGGCGAAGCGCAGCGCGTAAAACTTTCACGCGAGCTCTCCAAACGCGACACCGGCCGCACGCTCTACATTCTTGATGAGCCGACCACCGGCCTGCACTTCCATGACATCGCGCAGTTGCTTGAAGTGTTGCATCGACTCAGCGAAGCGGGCAACACCGTGGTCGTGATCGAACACAATCTCGACGTCATCAAGACCGCCGACTGGGTGATCGATCTGGGCCCCGAGGGCGGCGAACGCGGCGGACGCATCATTGCTTCGGGTACGCCAGAATTCATCGCGCAGCAGCCGCACTCGCACACCGGGCGTTTCCTTGCCCGCGTACTCAACGAAAAGCGCGGTGAACCCGCCGCAGAGTTTTCCAAGAAGAAAGCTGCGGCAAAGGCACCCGCGCCGTCTGTGCCGGAACGCAAACTTGCCGCGAATAAAATCGTCGCCAAGAAATCAGGCGTCAACAAGCCCGTCGTCAAGAAAAGTGGCGGAAAGAAGTCCCGATGAGTGAAGTCAGTGCCAGTCAGCAGCCGCTGTTGATCCGCGTTCACGTCAGCACGCGCTGGGGTGATATGGACGCGTTCAACCACGTCAACAACAGCGTCTACTCCACTTATCTGGAAGAAGCCCGTCTGCAGTGGTTCCGCACCTTTGACGGCCCCTGGTCGAGTCCCGAATCGGCGCCCGTGATCGCCGCCATGACGATCAATTATCGTAAGCCCGTCGAATGGCCGGCCGAACTATCGATTGAACTCTATGCCGGCAAAGTCGGCCGCAGCAGCGTCGTGATTCCATTTCGCATGCTCGACCACAGCGATGCGTCGATCGTCTACGCCGAAGGTGACACGGTATTGGTCTGGACCGCACCCAAACTCGGTAGCTCAATACCCCTGCCCGACTACGTGCTGCGCGCTCTCGTGGGAGCGGCGTGAGCCGCGATGTTCTTGCTGTAAATCAACGACAAAAGCTTCGCGGCTGAAGCCGCTCCCACGAGCAGGTTAATTGGTGGTCTTGGGCTTGGGCGGCGGCCCAACCACGAAGTTTGCCTCCATCACTTCACCCGATTTCAGCGTCAGGGTGATCGTCGTGCTGTCGCCTTTCTTCATCTCGCCCTTTGGCTGCATCAGCATGAAGTGTGCACCAGTGGGCTTGAACGTGAACTTCGCGCCTGGGGCGATCTTCACCGAGGGCAACTCACGCATTTTTGCGATGTCGTTCTCCATGCGTGTCTCGTGCATTTCAACCAGGCCGAAATCCGGGCTGGATGCGGAAACGACTTCGATCTCGCTGTCGCCCTCGTTGATCAGAACCGCATAGGCCGAACGCATTCGCGCCGTGGGCGGTGCATCACGAATCCAAGTGTCGTGTACCTGCAATACACCGGCGCTGGCGCCAGCGAGCGCCGAGCAGCAAACCAGCAAACCGACCGTCAACAGTGCACGGGCTGACATCATGATCACACTCCTCCATCAATGAATGAAAAACTCTGCACGCCAGTGCAAACCGCTCAGAGCAGCAACCCGCTCACATCGCCGCGAAGCCGGACAACACATCCGCGCAATGATCATGAAAGTCCTCCGCGCCACTCCTGCGCACTGCGTATTACATGATACTTTGTGCCGATGACTCATCATCGAAGTATCGCCCCATGATCGAACGCATCGCGCACGAAAAAGTTCTGGAACTGCGATTGGCGCGCCCGCCGGTCAACGCCATCTCCCCGGAATTCTGCAAGACCCTGCTCGGCGCACTGCGCGATGCACCGGGTGAGGGTTTTCGCGCCGTGGTCATCAGTGGAGCGCCCGGCATGTTCTCGGCCGGGCTGGATGTGCCGGCACTGCTGCAACTCGATCGCGCCGGCATTATCGCCTTCTGGGCTGACTTCTTCCAATTGATGGCCGTGCTCGCGCGTTCTCCGATCCCGACTGTCGCTGCCATCACCGGCCACTCACCAGCGGGCGGCGCCGTGATCAGCATCTTCTGCGACTACCGCGTCATGGCGCGCGGAAATTTCAAGATCGGCCTGAACGAAGTGCAGGTCGGATTGGTCGTACCCGAAGTCATCCAACTCGCCTTCAAGCGCCTGCTCGGCGCACATCGCGCCGAACGCATGATGGTTGCCGGCGCGATGATCGATCCCGAAGCTGCATTGCAGATCGGCCTCGTCGATGAGCTCGCCGAAGTCGATCAGGTGATTCCGAACGCCCTGGCCTGGTGCCAAAAACATCTCGCGCTGCCGACCGAGGCGATGAGTGGCACGCGCCGCCTTGCCCGTCGCGACCTGGCCGACATCATGGGCGATGACACACGCTATCCGGCGGACGCATTTGCCGATTCCTGGTTTGGCGAAGAAACCCAGGCCACACTGCAGGCGATGGTGGCCAAGCTCAAGGCCAAAAAGGGCTGAGTTTCCTGGCCAGCCCGTCGCGACCGGTTGGCAGGATTGATTGCTGCGCAGTCGCTCACCTGTTTGCAATTGTTTCGCGTCGACTGCATGCCCCTGCCCGGCGCTGGCCTCAAACATGCAGGTGCATTTTCAGGCAACGCCGAGCCGCGCTGGCGGTCGCTTCGGTGCCCGTGTCATGCCCGCTGCAGCGCGCTTTGCGCTGGAAGCGAGCGCTACGCCGTGTGCAATTCCCAGCGTAGTCCGTGCCCGGCCGGCCCATGAGCGCCTGCCCCTCGCTGCTGTAGCAGACATGAGACCCGGCGCCGATCATCAGCCCGCAGATAATTGATCCCGCGGCAGATTGGAATATGCTACCGGCGCGTGCAGGCCGCACCCGCTCCAGGACTACGCCCATGTTCAGAACATCCAGATTACCCTTGGTGGCTGCAGCTCTTTCGGCCTTGCTGTCCCTGCCTGTGCAGGCACAGCTTTACGGCACCAGTCCGTTCCAGAACGGCGGTGGCGATATGGGCTCCCTGTATCGGTTTGATGTCGACACTGGTGCCTATACGCCAGGATCTGGCATCCAGGTAACGCTCGCCGGCTTTACCATCACCGGTATCACCAGTGTCACCATCGATCCTACCGATGGTCTGGTCTACGCGGTGCTCAAAGTCTCCGCGGTTACGGGTCGCGTGCTTGCCACAATCAACGTCACCACTGGCGTCGCTACCCAGATCGGAAACCTCGGTGACAATTTCTCGTCGCTATCGTTTCGCGAAGATGGGCAGTTGTTCGGCACCACCGGCAATGGCGCGACGGTGCCCGAAACTCTGTTCCTGATCGACAAGGCCACGGCCACGTCGGTGGTCGCCACAGCGCTAGGCGCTGGTGCCGACGGCGAAGTGATTGCCTACAATCCAGTGGACGACCTGTTCTATCACTGGTCCGGCAACGGCACCGTCCTGTTTGAAAGCATCCTGTCGGTGCCGCCTTTCACCGTCACCAACATTCCGGTCATTGGCGCCACAAACGGCGAAACCTTCGGCGCAGCGTGGGACGGCTGCCGAGACGTATTCATCGGCTCGAATATCAGTTCATCGTTCAACCTGTGGAACACGAACGGAACCGTGGGTCCAGCATTCGGTGCGAACCCGGACGACGCCCGTGGCTTGGGCCTGGTAGGCGGTTTCGCCTGCGACGTCGACCTGGCCATCTCCATCAGCGCGGTGCCGGCGGTGCCTACCGTCGGCAATCCAGTCACCCTGACCGTTTCAGTACTCAATAACGGCCCGGCGCGGGCGCTGACGCCGAGCGTTGCGGTGAGCCTTGCCACCAATATCACCGGCGCAGTCACCAGCGGTTGCGCCGGCGACCCCGCTGGCGTGCCGACCTGCGCGCTGCCCAAGTTGTACCAGGGTGACACGGCAACCTTTACGATTACCGGAACCTTCGGTGCGGGTGCAGGCACCACCACGGTCACTGCAACCACCACTTCCGACGAAACCGCGGCCGCCAACAACACCGCCTCGCTGGTGCTCGGCGCGTCGATTGATGTTGCGCCAACCTCTGGGCTGGTGACCACCGAAGCCAGCGGCACTGCGAATTTTACCGTTGTGCTTTCGGCGCAACCGACCAGCGATGTCACCGTTCCGGTCTCCAGCAGCGACACCACCGAAGGCACCGTGGCGGTGACGTCGCTGGTCTTCACATCGCTCAACTGGAACATCCCGCAGACAGTGACCGTCACCGGTGCCGACGACGCCCTGATCGATGGCAGCGTGGCCTACACCATCGTGCTTGGCGTCGCCACCAGTGCGGATCTCAGCTACAACGGGCTGGACCCCACCGATGTCGGCGTATCCAACACCGACAACGACGCTGCTGCCGTCACCGTAACGCAACCCGCTGTCCCGACCACCACCGAAGCCGGCGGTACCGCCGCATTCAGCGTTGTACTTAGCGCGCAGCCGACCGGCGACGTCACCTTCCCGGTTACCAGCAGCGATGTCACCGAAGGCACACTCACCGTCGCCACGGTGACCTTCACCACGCTCGATTGGAATGTGCCGCAGACGATTACTGTCACCGGTGTCGATGACTTCACCATTGACGGCAACATCGCCTACAGCATCAATCTGGGCGCGACCACCAGCAGCGACCCGAACTTCAATGCCATCGACCCGGCGGACGTGGCACTGACCAACCTCGACAACGACGGCGCCGGTGTAACCGTAACACCGACCTCGGGCCTGGCGACCAACGAAAGCGGCACCACCGCCACCTTCACCGTGGTGCTGACCGCACAGCCCGCGTCCGATGTCACCATCGCTGTAAGCAGCTCCGACACCACCGAAGCAACCGCGGCGCCGGCATTGCTGACCTTCACCAACCTCAACTGGAATATCCCGCAAACCGTCACGGTGACTGGCGTCGATGATTTCATCGTCGACGGACCACAACCGTTCACGATTGTGACCGGACCCACAGTGAGTGCCGACCCTGGCTTCAACGGTCTCGACGTGAGCGATGTGACCGGCATCAACGGCGACGACGATATCGCCAGCATCCCAGTCCCTGGGCCCGGTGGTTTGGCGCTGCTTGCGCTGATGTTGATGGTGCTGACCACAGTTGCATTCAAGCTGCGTAATAGCACCACGCCGGCCAGCATCAACCGCCGCAGAAACTGATTACACAGCGTTAGCAAAACGCATCAACAACGGGCCAGTTTGCTGGCCCGTTGTTTTTGTCGATGCGATCACCGCAATTTGTGTACTCCGCTGCTTCCGCGCATCCGGAGAAGGGGTCGAAGGCGGATGAGAGTGGGCCCCGCCACGCATAAAAAACGTGCCGCCTCCCCCTATTTCAGCGCCGCGTTTCCGCGCGCGCCGCGCCAGCCTCCATACCATTCAACTCACTCAAAGCCATCCTGGAACAGCGGTGTCGAAGCCAATTCAATCGCCGTCACCCGACCGCTCGACTCCCCTACAAACAAGTGACCATCGCCATACGCGAGCAGCCCACCCACCGGCCAGAAGCGATCAATCTCATGCGTGTGCCGGCTGATCAAATACGTGGCATAGCCATCCGACACCAGCAGATGATTCCGGAAAATCAGCACCTGCGAGCGGAATCCGCCAGCCGGCGGTTCAACCGCCCAGCGCAGTGATCCATCCACTGCCTTGCGCGCGCTCACCGTTCCGGCATTGACCACAAACAACTCATTGCCATCATTCGAAATCTGCCCACTGGCATTGATCGGCAGCTTCCACGCCACAGTGCGGCTTGCCAGGTCATAGGCCACCAGAAACCCACCATTGGTCACATAGGCAAAGTCACCCAGGATCGCCGGCGTCTGGCCAACGGTGTAGCCATTCCAACTGTAGGCAGGGTCGTCGATTGCGTACAACACCGTACCCGTTGCGCGATCGTGAACCGAGATGCGGCTGGTATAAGAAACCAGCTTGTCAGTGCCAAACACGGTGGGTGTCCACGCGTCGTACTGCGGCAATCCGACGTACCAGGCTTCCACGCCCGATGCCACGTTGAACGCGTAAGCGCCGCCGTAGTAGCCGCCGTTGATGTACACCACACCGTCGATCACTGTCGGCGCGAGGTAACGCTCCCACTGCGCCGAGAAATTGCTGCGCCAACGAAATGAGCCAGTGACCGCATCGTACGCGCGCAGAAAAGTGTCCGAGCCGTGGTTTCCGGTCTGCAGAAATACCGTGCTGGTCACCGGATCATAGGCCGGAGGATTGACCGAGAAGACACCCGGATAAGTCTTGCGCCACAGCTCCTGTCCTGCAGCAATCGAGAGCGCAATCAGTGCTTGATCACCGTTGCTCGCGGCGGTACCGGTGACATAGACACCGCCCGCACCGACGGCGAGCCCGGTAACCGGCTGTGGTTGCAAATCCGCCTGCCACTGGATGGCGGTTGCGCCCAGCACCAGGTCACGATCGATGAACCCGGTGTGCGCCGCGTTGCCCTGATGCGTTGGCCAAGCCGGGTCATCCACCGCCTGCGCAATGGACGTGGAAAGAATTGCGGCCAGAAAGGCTAATTGTGTGCACGGTTTCATCACTGGATAGTTCTCGGCAAAAGTTTGGGGCTGATGTTTGGGCGCAGTGGCCACAGCGCGAGCAGAATCGGAAACGCACCCTGTACGCCGATTCTGCGACACATTCAATACTCCCCAGAGTACAAGAGTAGCGCTCAACAGCAAAGCCAGCGGCTGCATGGTTGTTTAGATTGCAACCTGCCGCTCGTGCGACAGACCCTATCCGCGTCCGGATGCAATGCTTCAAACAACGCCTTCCGGCGCCAGCGTGACCACCACATTGCCCCGCTTGCGCCCGCTGTCGACCAGGCTGTGCGCGTCGGCCATGCGCGCAAACACAAAGCTCTGGTCAATCACCGGCTTGTACTCCCCAGCCGTTGCCAGCTCCGCAAGAAAACGTAAATCCTCCACGCGCTCGGCTGCCGGCCCGGCGACCACGCGCTTGCTGCTGGTCATCGACACCCAAGGGATCTGCAACATGTCCGGCAGCCCAGCCAATACCAATAGCAGGCGCCCGCCTTCCTTCAGCGAATTTTGGCAACGCGAAAACGGCGCGGTGCCGACCATATCGACAATCACGTCGTAGGTTTCACCCGTCTTGGCGAAATCCACCTGGGTGTAATCGATCACATGATCGACACCCAATGACTTCACCAACTCCACGTTTGCGCCACTGCACACCCCGGTGACCACCGCCCCGAAGTGCCGGGCAAGCTGCACCGCAGCCGTGCCCACACCGCCGGAAGCGCCATTGATCAGCACCTTTTCGCCGCGCTGAAGTTTCCCGCGCCGGAAAAAATCCAGCGCCGTGGTACCGCCAAACGATAACGCAGCCGCCTCACCCCAGCTCAGATTGACCGGCTTGCGCACCACCGCCCCGTCCTCGGGCATGCACTTGTACTCGGCATGACAACCCATGCCAGCACCGCTGAATCCAAACACATGATCACCGACGTGGAACTTGCTGACGTCCTTGCCGATAGCTTCCACCACACCGGCGAGCTCTGTCCCCAGCACGGGATTGCGTGGGCCGAACACACCGAACACCAATCGAGTGATCAGCCCAAAGCCGAACGGCACCGTCAAACTGCGCAACCGCCAGTCGCCCGACGTCACCGTCGTCGCATGAATCCTGATCAGCAGCTCATCGTCCCGCGGCGCAGGCTTGGTGATCTGCTTGAGCTGCAGTACCTGTGGTGATCCGTACTGCGTGTACACACTCGCTTTCATCAACATCTTCGCTCATTCCTTGGATCGGGCAATTCCCGCTGGATGTCCAACATCGCACTGTTAGGTTGCAAACGTTCGCATCCACCGACCTTGGGCGGAATGCCAGCAAGGAAGCCCTACGGCCACTCTGCCAACAGAAACTGATGCAAACCATTGCCGACAACTCGGCTGGTATGCCATCCGCGTGGTGGCATGACTTAAACCAAACAACCTCCACGAAACCCGAGGCGGGTCATCCGTTAGCGTGACGAGCGGCTAACATACCGGCTCCTACAACGCGCACTGCAAATTCGACCTGGGAGGGTCTCAATGAACAATCGAATCGCTTTGGTCACCGGCGGCACCGGCGGCATCGGCACTGCCCTGTGCAGAAAGCTCGCCCAGATGGGCCATCGGGTTGCCACCAACTATCGCGACGAGACGCGCGCCAAGGCCTGGCAGCAGGAACAGAAGGCCGCCGGCTTCGACTTCGCCATCGTGCCCGGCGATGTGTCCAGCGCAGAATCTTCAGCGGCCATGGTCAAGGCAGTGGAAGCAGCACTCGGTCCGGTCGACATCCTGATCAATAACGCTGGCATCACGCGCGACACCACGTTCCACAAGATGGACGCCCTGCAGTGGCAGGAAGTGATCAATACCAACCTGAACTCCTGCTTCAACGTGACCCGTGCTGTCATCGACGGCATGCGCGCGCGCAAGTGGGGGCGCATCATCCAGATCTCGTCGATCAATGGCCAGAAGGGTCAGTACGGCCAGGCCAACTATGCTGCCGCGAAGGCCGGCATGCATGGCTTCACCATTTCGCTGGCACAGGAAAACGCGAAACTGGGTATCACCGTCAACACGGTTTCGCCGGGTTACGTCGGTACCGACATGGTGATGGCGGTACCCGAGGAAGTGCGTGCAAAGATCGTTGCACAGATTCCAGTCGGCCGGCTCGGCGCACCCGAAGAGATCGCCTACGCCGTGGGCTTTTTCGTCGCTGACGAAGCCGCATGGATCACGGGTGCCAACCTGTCGATCAATGGTGGCCACTACATGGGCTGGTGAGTTCGGATGTTTCAGACCACGCCTGCAACTTGGCGAAGCGGAAAGCACCAGTGAGCGAGAAGCGCTATGACCAGCGCTATTTCGATCGCTGGTATCGCACGCCGCGGCAACGCGTGGGCCTGCGCTCCCTGCTTGAACGCAAGGTGGCGTTGGCCGTCGCGGTCGCCGAATATCATCTCGGGCATCCGCTGCGCAGCGTGCTCGATATCGGTTGTGGCGAGGGCGCATGGCGCTCGCCGTTGCTCAAATTACGCCCGCGTCTGCACTACATGGGCGTGGATGCCAGTGAATACGCGGTGGCGCGCCACGGCGCCCGACGCAATCTGAAGCTTGCCAGTTTTTCCCAGCTTGCAGAACTTCGTTTTGGTCAGGCGGTGGACCTGCTGATCTGCTCGGATGTGCTGCACTATCTGAAAACGCCCGAACTCAAACGCGGGCTCTTGGGATTCGCCGAGCTCTGCGATGGCGTCGCGTTCATCGAAGTGTTTGCGCGTGGCGACGAATTCGTCGGCGACACTGTCGGCTACAGCGCCCGACCCGCATCGATCTATCGACAATGGTTGCTCGAAGCCGGGTTTCGCGCCTGCGGCTCGCATTGCTATCTGGGTGCACGACTTAGCCAGTCGGCTTCGGCGCTGGAACTGTGCTGAGCGGCGGTTTTTCGTCTATCAGCGGGCGCGCTGTCTGGGCCAGGAAGACGGCTGAATCCAGAACCTTGGCATCCCAGATAAGATGCGCCCCTGCACCACGATCAGGGGCTGAGGACACGATGCACTATCTTCCATTCACCTGTGGCTACGCAATCCACTGCCTCGCGGCAATACTGCTCATGGCTGGCGCGTCTAGCCAAGCCGCCAAACCAACGACTGCCAAAGCGCTCACCATGAGCGACGTGCTCGCGGCCGCGCGCGACAGCGACTGGCGCGAACTGGATGCCGACAACACGCTGTACCTGCAACTTGCGGTGGGTCGCGTGGTGATCGAGCTTGCGCCTGCATTCGCGCCAAAGCATGCGGCCAACATCAAGGCGTTGGTGCGTGAGGGCTACTTCGATGGTCTGGCGATCATTCGCTCGCATGACAACTATGTCGTGCAATGGGGCGACCCGAACGCGAGTGATTTGACCAAGGCGCGCAAGATGCAAAAGGGCAAACCCACCCTCGCAGCGGAATTCAGTATTGACTACAACAAGCAACACGCCTTTACGCGCCTGCCCGATGGCGACGGCTACGCACCACAGGTCGGTTTCAGCAATGGATTTTCAGCTGCGCGCGATCCGAAGTCGCGAAAGACCTGGCTCACGCATTGTTATGGCGCAGTCGGCGCCGGCCGCGATGTGGGCGCCGACAGCGGTAGCGGTGCGGAGCTATATGTGGTGATTGGTCACGCACCTCGGCATTTGGATCGCAACGTCACGTTGGTCGGACGTGTCGTACAGGGCATGGAGCTGTTGTCGACTTTGCCGCGCGGCAGCGGGGCACTGGGTTTTTATGAGCAGCCCGAGCAAAACGTTCCCATCCAATCAATCCGCATTGCCGCTGATCTGCCCGCGGCAGAGCGCATGCCCCTGCAGGTACTGCGCACCGATACGACGACTTGGGCGGCGCTGGTCGAATCGCGACGCAATCGCCGCGACGAGTGGTATCTGCGCGCAGCCGGCCATGTCGAGTTGTGCAACGTGCCGCTGCCGGTTCGCGTGGCTCCCGCAGGCGCTGAGCGGTAACGCGCGCGTGCGGCGGGCTACACTGTTGAATCGGGTGCTGCGCATCGTTTCGGCGATGGTGGTCTGCGGCTGGCTAGCTGGCTGTGCCAGTCTGGGTGCACCCAACGTCTCTGAAGCCAGTACTTCACAACCGATAGCGCTGGCCGAAGACCAACCGTCTGCGGTTGAACCGCTACCGCGATCGCGACCGCGACCGAAAACGCCGGCCGATGCTGCACCTGGCACCACAGCACATAAAGACAGCGCGCGCGCCGATCCACGTATTGAGCGCGCTCTGGGAGCGCTCGGCACCCGTTACCGCTATGGCGGCAACACTCCGGAAAGTGGATTCGACTGCAGTGGATTTGTGCGTTGGATTTATCAGGAGATCGCCGGGAAATTACCGCGATCGGCGCATGCGCTCAGCCAGGTCGAGGCGTCCGAAGTGGAACCCGACGCATTGCAACCCGGCGACGTGCTGTTCTTCCGTATCAACCGCTCGCGCGCGATCACACACGTCGGCATGTACGTCGGCAATGGCCAATTCATTCACGCGCCCAGCAGCGGTGGCCGGGTGCGGGTAGAAAGTGTGCAAACTCCCTACTGGCGCGCTCGCTTGGTCAAAGCCAGGCGCTGGGCACTTCCGGGCAAGTCTGCAGCCACGCTTTCGCATGACAGCGCTATCGTCTGCGTAGCCGATCACACTGCGTGTTTTCCAGCTCGCCCCGGGCTTGCGCAACTCAATCCGCAACCCTTTGTGGGCGAGCTTCGGAATAGCCAGTGGAACCCGACACCCGCCTCTGCTAGTTTCAGCTCATGAGCAAAGTCCGGATCATCAAGAAGTACCCGAATCGGCGTCTGTACGACACCGAGATCTCGAGCTACATCACCATCGATGAAGTACGACAGCTGGTGGTCGACAACGAGACCTTTGAAGTGCGCGATGCCAAAACCGGCGACGATCTGACGCGCAGCGTGTTGCTGCAGATCATCTCCGAGCACGAGGAACGCGGCTCGCCGCTGTTTACCACGCAGCTGCTGTCGCAACTGATCCGGTTCTATGGCGACTCGTTGCAAGGCTTCATGGGCAGCTA
>JANMSL010000015.1:0-11782 GCA_031389245.1 Lysobacterales bacterium
CGCGTCATCGCGCTGCCGCTCATGAGCTGGGACTACAAGGGCTCCAGCGAAGGCCGTCATCTGGGCCCAGTGGCCGAAGACTTCAAGGCGAGCTTCGGCTTGGCCGGCGATGGCAGATCCATCAGCACAGTGGACGCCGATGGCGTCGCCCTGGCCGCAATCCAGGGTTTGAATGAAAAACTGGAGAGGGAAAATGCCTCGCTCCAAGCACAGACCGACGAGTTGCGGTCTCGTTTGCAGGCACTGGAGCGCCAACTGCGTTGATGCTCATGCGCATTGGGCCACCGCCGCACGGGAGTTACATCAGTGTGTTGCCCAATCGCTACTCAGCTCGTTCCAAACATCGGGGAGACCGCAAATGCATTCAGCCAGGTCGCGTCCAACGGGTTGACTGCTGTTTCGAAGTGTTCGTAATCAACGGCTTTTGGCGTTTACAACCGTGCGCAGCAAGCGCATCACTATCGAGGAAACCATGAAAATTAGATTACTGATCTGCGCCGCGTTGGCGACCAACGGAGTCTGCGCTGCATCGATTGACCGCAGTCATGAGACCGTGCTGCTGGCCGAGCTCATTCAAGGCGCCAGCACCCTGCGTTTTGAGCAAATCGACAACAAGGTTTGCTGCTGACCGAAATCGGAAGCGAGAGCAGCAATGTTCTGGCGCCGCTGATGGAATTCGCAAGCAGCAAATCAATTCACCTGTGTCCGGCACAGGTTTACGGCTTGCTCAGCACGCAACCCATTCCCAAAGTTCTGTGGCGGGCGTGCGCTGACCCGCTAGCCGCGAAGCAATTGCGAACACTACGCGCCGATCCCAAAGTATTCCGCATCTTTGAGTCGCCAATCACCACCAACGCCAGCTATTGCGTAGGCGCTACCGGGTATCAAAGCTTCAGAAACAACGAATGCAACCCCGAACTCGCCGACCTTTACGACGACAACTACTACGACAGTGACCACTCGTACTGGTGCGCAAACACACTGCATAAATCGACCAACCGCATCATGTCCAGCCAACTCGGCGACGAAGGCGAGGTTGCCAGCATACGCGCGGTGTCCTGCACCGGAAACACCCGCTTCCGCTACTACAAGCGCGACAGCACGGGGGACTCCTGGTCGATGTATCGCGATTATCAGCTCGGCTCCAGCGAACGCATCTCGCTCTACAGCTACGACATAGACTCCTATGGCGACTCCGACTTCCGCTTTCGCCTGGACAGTTCAGACGGCGCGTGGCATCGCGATACGGGTTACTTCATCGACGATTGAAATCGGAGGCGTTCTGCCTCCGCCCCAACTCTCGATGTCACACAATTGACAGTTGCTTGCGCGTTGGCAACAGCGCGCAAGTCGAACCAAAGGGTGGGACCGGGAAGGGCGCAATCATGATCCTGTTGCGCGTTGGCCGGTCGGTCACGACCCGGTCCGTTGAATCAATGAAAAACGCCCCGCCGCTCCCACTCGGCACCATCATGCCGCGCAGACTCCGTGTCGCTGTATGTTCGGAAGCGCACTTACCAACCTGGCCCAGTGGGTCATCATCTGTACTCGCAGTTCATCGGCGGCGCCACACACGGCGACGCTGATGGCGATGGGCGCGATGCGCGAATGAGGCTCCGCGAGCTGGACGGCAACTAGAGGCTCGCGGCGCACACGCTTCGCGTCTCTCGTTGTCACTCGTCGAGCAAGGAAACCCAGGTGAACCCGAACCGTCTCGCCAGCATCGCCAAGTTTTTCCTGAAATACCGCAATGCTGGAATTCTCAGCGGCGTGGCGCTCGACGATCCCCTGTTTGCCGACGTCGATGCCAGCAAGGTCAGTGCCGGGCTGCCCGAAGACTTCGCCAAAGATCTGGAAGCATTGGGACCAACGTTCGTCAAGATCGGGCAGGCCTTATCGACCCGCCCTGACTTCGTTCCGGCGCCGTATCTCGCTGCACTTGAGCGTATGCAGGATGCGGTTGCCATCGTCGATGCCGTCATCATGCGTGACATCATCGAAAGCGAACTGGGCGTTCGTATCAACAAGTTGTTCGCCACGTTCAACGACGCACCGATCGGTTCGGCATCCTTGTCGCAAGTGTATTCGGCGACGTTGCGTGATGGCCGACCCGTGGCGGTCAAGGTGCAGCGCCCGGACGTCGCGGCAACTCTTCGCGAGGACTTGGACTTGCTCTCCCGTCTTGCGGGAACGATCGGGATGGTCAGCGACACACCACGGCGCTACGGCTTTTCAGAATGGATCGGCGAGTTCCGCAAGACTCTTTCCGACGAACTTGATTATCGGCGCGAAGCGGAGAATCTGGAACAGTTCGCGCGCAACCTGGAGGATTATCCCCGCATCGGCGTTCCCAAGCCGATCTGGGACTACTCCACGGCCCGCGTGCTGACCATGGAGCTGGTCATCGGTGACAAGGTCACCAAGATTTCGGAGCTGCGCCGTATTGACCCCGCGGAACCGCTCGGCGAGGTTGCAGGCGACCTGGTGCGCGCGTACCTCGATCAAGTCTTCGTGCATGGCCTGATCCATGCCGATCCGCATCCAGGAAACGTGCTGGTCACAGCCGACGGTCACCTGTCTCTGCTCGACCTGGGCATGGTGGCGCATGTTCCACCGCGGATGCGCGACCAGTTGTTGAAACTCCTGCTCGCGATCGTCGACGGACGTGGCGAGCAGGCGGCCGAGACCTTCATTCACTTGAGCACCCGCCTGGAAGACTTCGACGAGAGCACGTTTTCGCGCGAGACCGCGCGCATGATCGCCCAGTATTCCTCTTCGCTGAACTCGGGACGCTCGGAAGGCAGACTTCTGCTCGAGTTGACCCGGGTGGGGGCGACTTGCGGATTGCGCTCTCCGGCCGAGCTGCCGCTGCTTGGCAAGACCCTGTTGAACCTCGAGGGCGTTTGCTCGGCGCTCGACCCCAATCTGCCCCTGAAGCAGATCATCGAAGATCATCTGCAGGCGGTAATGCAGCGCCAGCTCAAGCTCATGTTCTCGCCCAATCGCGTGGCCAGCGATCTGCTCGAAGTCCAGGAGTTACTGCGCGAGTCGCCACGCCGGTTGTCGCAGTTGCTGCGGACCTTGTCTGACAACCGATTCCGGGTCCATATCACCGGACTGGAGGAAGCGCGGCTGATCGAAAGCATGCAGAAGATCGCCAACCGGATCGCGGCGGGCGTGATCACCGCGGGGCTGATCCTTGGCGCGGCGCTGATGATGCGTGTCCCCTCCACGCTGCAGTTGTTCGGCTATCCGGCGCTGGCATTGGTGCTGTTCCTGGCCGCGTTCCTGCTGGGCGGGGCGCTGGTTGGAAGCAGCCTGCTGGGCGACCGGAAATCCAAGCCAAGAGAAGAGCGCGACCCCATCTGAAGCGAGGAAAAACCCGGCCGGGGCCGGGCTCTTGCGTGAAACGCAGCCGTTGCGCCAACGGGTCGTTGGTCCCGTTGGGGCGGTTTCTCCGGACCAAGCACTGGATCAAGGACGGGGTTCGCCTTGGTCGCTCCAGGGCAAAGGCAGTGCCAGGACACGATTGCACCTTCGGCGAGCCAAAACGAAGCCCAGTGCTGTCCTGGATGCCAAACCGCCGACCAATACGCTTGCCAGAACCACATCTGCGTCCATACGATGCGCACAGCAACAGCCGGGGCAGGCATATGACGGAAGAACTCACCGATCTGATCGGTCGGGCGCAGGGCGGCGATCGCCGAGCGGCCGATCAGCTGTTTACCGCTGTGTACGCCGAACTACGCGCCATCGCTGGACGTCAGCGTCAACGTATTGAGGGTTCGGGCATGGGCGCGACTTCGCTGGTGCATGAGAGCTACATGCGGCTGATTCGCGGCATGTCGCTGGGCAGCGAGGGCCGCGCGCATTTCTTTGCGACCGCAGCGCGCGCGATGCGACAGATTGCCATTGATCGGGTGCGTGCTGATATCGCCGGTAAACGGGGTGGCGGTGCCGACATCACCTCGCTGGATGGCGTGCTCGAGAGTGCCACCGACACCGATTTTGGCCATACCGATATGCTCGCCCTGGATCAGGCGCTGACGCTGCTGGAATCGTTCGACGCGCGGCTGTCGAGGCTGGTGGAGCTGCGCTTTTTCGCCGGCATGAGCCTGGAAGAAGCCGGTGAGAAACTCGGCATGTCCGAGCGCACGCTCAAACGCGATTGGCGCAAGGCGCGCGCCTTTCTGCATGCGCAGCTCGATGAAGCTGAAAACGATGAACCGTGATGGCGATCAGGCGCCGCGTTCGAACGGAAAAGCAGGCCGCACCATTTCAAGACGAATGCTTCATGTGGCAGCAATGCCTTGACCGGTATGCCGCTTTCCGCCGGCAAGGGTGAGCCCAACACTACGGCCCAAGCTGACGCTGGATCGGCACGTCAAAGCGCGCATCGAGCGTGTCGCTGCCGCTTTTCCAGCGCGCAGTTCCGGCCATACGCTGCGCGTTGCGAACAGTGAACTGAACCTGCAGCCCGCTGCAGTTCATCGAAGTTTGTTCCTGCGCGTAAATCTCGACGCAGGACACCTTGCCGTCTGCCTGAACCGGTATCTCGACCAGGGCAATATCTTTACCCTTGCGCAGAGGCATGATGTCCAGAAAGTTGAGAACACCGTCCTCTGCAAACTTGGCGCGATCAAACGACTTTGAACTCAGCACGATTTTGAGTTCGTCAGCGACGTAGGGCATCGCAACCGCATCGATCAACTCGAAACGCGCTCCTGCGCTGTGCAAATGACCATTGGCGACCGGCGTTGAGGCAGCCAATGCCGCTGTGATGCAGAGCGAAGACAATAAAACTGCTGTGGCACGGTTCATGGGGGGTACTCCTGCTGGTTGGATGCTGCAGCCGCTTGGGCGTCCTGGGGCAAGCTGGCGACACAAACCGCCGCCAGCGAGTGACAAAGTGTCCAGTTCAAACGATCAATCGGCCAGTTGCTCGAATGCACCGCAATCGCATTGACCATGGTTGTGCGTAAATCCGCGCACGTCATCAGCGACACAATATGCATTCAATCCAAAGTCGCATTTCGGGCGGGTGACTTGATCGTCGGGCCAACCCAACACATCGAACGCGCCACCGAAAGCGACAAGGCCAAGCTGAAGCACGCTCGAATCTGTTTGCCGCTGATCCATTCCCATCAGAGTGGCGCAGTCGGTTGCGGTTGCGCCCAACGGGTTGCCGCCTTGGCTGATCAGCTGGCCGATCACCGTGCTTGCGCAATCCAGTGGCCGCTACTCGAAACCGCTCTGGAACAGCAGATCCGGTGGCGGCACGAAGACCCACACCGCGCCTTCGTCGTAGAAGTCGGCGCTTTCATCATTGGCGCCGACGAACAAAACGCCAGCGGCATTCATCGCCAGCGCGGCGCCGAAGTGTGCGCCCACTTGCACATGCGCAGTGTGTGCGACAAGCTTTTGTTGCTGAGACCATGACCCGTTGCGTTTTTCGAACAGATACACCGCGCCCTGCTCGGCGAGGGAGACCGTATGCTGGTGAGCGCCGAATGCGACGCGGTTGCCGCTGAGCGCAACGGCCTGAGTGGGGTCATTCGCGCTCAGATCGACAGCGATCAGGCTGGCCTCGGGCAGAAACGTGTTACCGCTGCGGCGATACACGTACACAGGAAAATTAGGCGCCACACTGGCGATGGCAAGCGCGCCATTATCGGCGCTGAGGTCGTAGCCATAGCCCTGCCCCTGGTTCGAACCCACGCCTGCATTGCCGACCAGGTCCCAGTTGGCTCCGTTGGGAAGATACGAATAGACCACGCCGGTTCCGAAATTGGTTTCGGTCCCGCCGCCGACCGGTATGCCGACGATGGCCATGCCCGCATCCCAGGCGCCTGCACCCATGCGCGATGCATCCTGTGCAAGAGTCGGCACCCAGCTGCCATCGCTCTGGCGGGTGAATACCCGCGTGCCCTGATCCAGACCGACGCCGCCATCGGTCGGCGGGCAGATGCCGCCGACCAGCGCGCGCGTACCGTCGAACGCCAGCGTGCGTCCAAAATTGCGTCGCGCGATGCTGTCGCAGCCACTGGACAATTGCGCTTCCAGATCCCAGCCTGCGCTGAGGTTTCGCCGATACACATACACCTTGCCCAGATCATCGCTGCCGGAGCCGGCTTCGCCAGGCGCGCTGATCAAGGCGATGTCGCCCTTCAACGCGACTGCGCCGCCAAAGAAATCACCTGCCACACCACTGGGCGAAACCAGGCGCGCTTCCAGCGCATAAAAGTCGCCAATGCTCTCCCGGCGATACAGGTAGGCGGCACCAATCGCCTGTTGGTTGCCGATGGATTCGGTAGGCGCGCCGACCAGCACTGCATCGCCGTCGGCGGCGATCTCGGTGCCGAATCGCGCGCCGTAGAGCCCCTGTCCCAGATCAAAAACCCGGCTGAGCGCGGGAAACGGTGCGGCAGTCACGCCTTGGCTGAACAGCACGATGCCCTGGTCATTATTGCCGTACAGCGTCGCGCCGGGCGCGCCGACAAAAGTGGTCGGCCCGGTGCGATCGATGGCGACCACATCGCCGATTTGGCTGCCGGCTTCGGCCAGCGGGTCGGAGCGTCGCGTCAGCACCGCGCTGGTAAAGCTAGAGTTGAAGTCCGCGCCGTAAACCGTACCGGCATTGTTCAGGCCAGAAACGTCATAGCCGGTGGCACCGATCACCGCGTAATCCCCATCCATCGCGACGCTGAAGCCGAATTGCTGAAATGTCTGCGAATTCGACATGCGAAAAGACGATGCCCAGACACCGCCGCTTTTCCGGAAGGCATAGACCCCGCCCGTCGTATTGCCCTCGCGTGGGGCGCCCACCAGGAGACGATCCGGGGTGGAAGTATCCAAGCCGCTGATCGCCACCGACCAGCCGAAACGCGCTGAGTTTTCGGGTGTGGTAGCGATGAACCGGTTGACCTGTGTCCAGGTGTCCTGGGTCAGTTCAAACACATAGGCAGCGCCGGCTTCGGTGAACGTTGTCGGCGACACCACGACATCTTCGTACGGGGCGCCAACGACGATCGCCCCGGCAACGATGGCTACCGATGAACCAAAGCGTGCGCCGGCCAGCGGCGTCGTTGGTAGCAGCGTGGTGCTGGACCAGGTGTTGTCATTGGCGCGGCGACGCACGGTGACCGATCCCGCCTCATTGCTGCTCCCGGCTGGCGAGCCGATCACCACCAGATTGCCGTCCACCGCAACCGAGGCGCCAAACGAATCGTTGCTTGAAGTGATGCCACCGTTCTCGCTGGTCCAACCAGCGGCTCCCTCCAGCTTGACCCGCACCCGACCGAAACCACCGCTGTCGGGATCGAACGTGGACATGACCAGCCGCCCTTCGTTGATGTCCATGGCGACAAAATACTCGCCAGAAACTCTAACGGTCAGTTCCGGCGCGCGTTGCCAGACACCGGCGATCTTCCGATAGCCACGCAACAGTGTGTCGTTCGAGTCGCCCGGACGCTGTGCGACCATGGCCAGATCCCCGTCCACAGCAACATCTGCACCGAAATACCCGACTGGTTGACCTTCACCTGAAGCCAGCGGGCGCAGCGCTCCCTTCAGCGTGTAACTCTGTGCGCCGGCCATGCCAGTCAGCATCGACAACAAGACCAGCGGCAGCGCGCCCCTCAGCATCAGCGATGGCAGCACTGAGCGCTGCGCGCACAACGAGAAGCGGGTATACGGTTTGTGTTCCATCCTGACCACTTGCATCTCGATCTCTCCCGTCCTGACCACATCAATTTCGCGTTCTTGGGTTCGCGGCTTTTCCGCCTGTTGTAGCCGAGTACGAGTAAACCGCCGAAGCGGGGCCATGCGCCGCTTCCGTGTCCCGCACTGGGTGGTTTGCACGTATGCGCGGTTATGGACATCAGCCAACCCGAAAACCTGCGCTGCGCCAGTACGCTGGTCACAACCCTGCCCGCGTCAATAGGATGCAGTTGCATTTATCCGCGGCCGGGTCATGTCGGAAGAACTCACCGATTCAATCGACCGGGCGCAGGGCGGCGATCGCCGCGCGGCCGAGCAATTGTTCAATGCCGTTTACGCCGAGCTACGCGCAATCGCTGGACGCCAGCGGCACAGGGTGCAGGACGTCGACGTGGGGGCGACTGCGCTAATGCATCGAGACGATGTGCGTCTGATTCGCGGCGTCTCATTGGGCAGCGAGGGTCGCGCGCATTTCTTCGCGACCGCGGCGCGTGCACTGCGACAGACTGCCCTTGACCTATCGCGAGCGGAAATTGCCGGCAAGCGTGGAGGCAATGCCGATATGACATCATTGGATGCCCTTGAGGATGCCGAAGACGTTCAACTTGGCCTAATCGATCTAATGGCGCTGGATCAAGCTTTGAATCTTTTAGAAACTTTTGACGCGCGGCTATCGCGCTTGATGGAGTTGCGCTCCTTTGCCGCCACGAGCCTGAAGGACTTCGGCGAAAAACCAGGCCGGTCCGAACGCACACTCAAGCGCGACTGACGTAAAACACGTGCGTTCTAGCACAAGCAATTGCATGGAGCGGTCAGCGATGAACAACGATGCGGAAAAACTGAAGCGGGTAGCGACGTTGTTCGACGATTTGCATGATCTGACCGCCGCAGCGCGCGCCGATCGATTGACCGCCCTGCGCATCGCAGAACCCCACGTCGCTTTTGAGTTGTCACGCTGGATTGCCAAAGATGAGCAATCGCAAGGCATGCTTGATTCATTGACGCAAGATCACCCGGGCAGCACTGAACCAGCACCTGCAACACCCAGTGATCGCAGCGGCCAACACATTGGAGCCTACCAACTGTTGCGTCGCGTCGGCCGCGGTGGCATGGGCGAAGTCTATGAAGCCCGCCGACCCGGCGCCGATTTCGAACAAAAAGTTGCGATCAAGCTACTGCGTCGTGGACTGGACAGCGAAGACATCGTGCGTCGCTTCCTGCGCGAACGGCGCATCCTGGCCCAGCTCGAGCATCCCGGAATCGCCCGACTCATAGACGGCGGGCTGAGTGACGACGGCCTGCCTTTTCTGGTCATGGAATTTGTCGATGGCAGCGGTTTGATCGAAGTCGCCAACGCACTCGCGCTTGATGTCAACGCACGATTGACCCTGTTCCTGCAGATCTGTGATGCGGTCGCCTATGCGCACCGTCGCCTGATCGTGCATCGCGATCTAAAGCCCTCAAACGTGTTGCTGACGGTGGACAACCAACCCAAGTTGCTGGATTTTGGTATCGCCAAATTGCTCGATGAGACGGATGACGAACACCTCACCGGTACCGGAATGCGTGTACTGACACCCAATTACGCCGCGCCCGAACAAATTTTGGGGCGACCGATCAGCACAGCCACCGATGTCTACGCATTGGGCGTGATTCTTTACGAACTACTCACCGGAACCTCACCACACCAGCGCCGCGGTAAAGACCTGGAGCGCGTCACCCGCGACTTGGATCAGGAAAGTTTGACTCGACCCAGTGCCGCGGTGCTGAGATCCGAGTCGAGCGGCAGTACGACTCACCCCCAGCAGCAGCGACTAGCGCGCCAACTCAGCGGCGATCTGGACACGATCGTGCTGCACGCGCTCAAGCGTGAACCCGAGCGACGCTACCAAGGTGCTGCCGAACTGGCTGACGACATCCGTCGGTATCTCAATGGTCATCCGGTACGCGCCGAGACCGACACGCTCAACTATCGAGTGCGCAAATTCGTCAAGCGTCATCGCGGCGGTGTGACAGCCGCCGTGCTGGCCGTACTCGGGATCGTTGCCGGCCTGGTCATTGCGCTGTGGCAGGCCAATCTGGCGCGTCACAGCGCTGCGCGCGCCGAGGTCGAAGCAGCTCGCGCCGAACGCGAGGCTGCGGCCGCTGTCGAGTCTGCTTCGCGCACCAAACGCGTGAAGGATTTCATGATGGAAACGTTTGTGCATGCCGATCCATTGCGCAGCGCTGCGGATGCGCCAAAGACCGTTGCGCAGGCAGTGGATGCGGCACTTGCACGCGTCGACCACGATATGGGTGACGATCCCAAATTGCAGATCGACCTGCTCGACGATTTCGGCGAAATTCGAACCGGACAGGGTCGTTTTGACGAGGCACAGAAGCTGTTCGATCGCGCCCTTGCGCAAGCCGAGAAAACCTATGGTCCCGACCATCCCGTGGTCGCGGAGTCATTGCTCAATCGCGCGTCGATTGAAATCTACTCCGAGCGCACTCTGGCAGCGGCACCTCTGGTCGAGCGCGCCATTGCAATACTCGAAGCAAACTCCGAGCTGGATCCACTGGCTTTGGTCAATGGGCTGTCGTACCTGCAGGCAGTTCGCGAAGGGCAAGGCCGCCGCGAAGAGGCATTGAAACTGATCCGACGCGCCATCGATATTCAACGCCAGTTCGGTAAACCGGGCGACCCGGCATTGAGCATGACCCTAGCCAATTTTGGCACCGCACTTTTCAACTTGGGGCGCCTCGCCGAGTCCGAGCAACCCTTTCGCGAAGCGATAGCCGAAATGGAGAAATCCTTCGGTGCGGATTATCCTGGCTTGGAGTCCTCGCTCAGCGGCCTTTCCGAAGTCCTCTACCGCCGAAGCGAGATCGCCGAGTCCATCGCCCTCAACAAACGTCGCTTGCGCATTGCCCGCAACGTCTATTCTGGCGCGCACCCGTGGATTGCCAATGTACTCACCGACCTCGCTTGGCAATCCCAGGAGCTTGGCAACAGCAAAGAGGCATTCGCGCAATATGACGAAGCCATTGCCATCTACACGACACTGGCCAGCGACGAAGTCATTCATCCGTTGCGCGACCGCGCGATAGCGATGAGCCGGGGGAAAGACCATGCCGGTGCGCTGGCCACCATCGATCTCGCATGGAAAATCTGTCAGGAGCGTCCGCTCGATCATCCTTACTGCGCGCTTATTCGCGGCAATCGTGCCGGGATATTGGCTCGACTGGGCAGAGCCGACGATGCGCTGGTCGAAGCCGACGCCGCAATGGCGGATTTGAACAAGTTCAACATGGCGAGCAGCCACGACATGGCCCAGGCGATGGAGTCCAAATCGTTCGCGTTGAAATCGCTCGGCCGGCAAGCCGAAGCACAGACCGTGCTGCAAGAAGCGCTGGCGATCCACGTCAAGGTCTATGGCGATGCTCATCCGGAAACTCAGCGGGTACGCCGACAATTTGACGCGGTGTCCAAGTCACCCGGCACGCCGCAGTGAGCACGCGTCGATCAGGGAACCTCAGAACAAGTTCCGAGCCTGGATAGCCCCCTGAGTCAGGGGGCGAAAAACCGCAGTTGACCAGCTGCGCTGTTGAAAACCAGGGTATGGCAATCGATAAGCTGAACAGCGAAAACGGAGTGGAGACTTATTCAGACCTTCCTTGGGTGACCCCGCTTTGCGCGATTCCTCGTATGTGCTGATGCAACCCGTACTGCGCGGAAGCTGGAGTCACTCATGCTTGGAAAATCGATCTGGGTGGCGTTGATATGCAGCGCTGCAGTACAGGCCGAGCACAACCCAAGGTTCACTGGAAGCGGAACGCTGCAAGCGGCAATAGCGGTAAGCACAGACGGACGCTTTGCACTGAAAGCCGATTTGCAGGCGGCATCCGTGCTGGCGGTCAGCGGACGTTTTTCAGTACGGGCAAATTTACGGCCGCACTACTCGACCAGGGAAATCATCACCGACTGCAGCGCCGCTGGCGATCAACTCTTCCAGAATGGCGGCGGTTTCAACTGGTCGATGCATCACCACATGGTGAATTCGATGAGGAAGAAGCAATGGCC
>JANMSL010000031.1:0-6219 GCA_031389245.1 Lysobacterales bacterium
CCAGCGCCCGCCCCAACCCGCCAAACAGGCCAGGCCGGCGCAAGCTTGAGGCATCGAAGCGCAGGTTGTGAGAGGGGAGAGCCTACTCTGCGCGTTCAGGGTTGCTTGTAGATGACACCGTTTTTCATGACGAAGCGGACATCGCGCAAGACACTGATGTTTGCCAACGGGTCGCCCTTTACCGCGATGATGTCGGCGAACTGACCCGCGGCTATGCGACCTGAGTCGGCAACCACGCCGAGAATCCCGGCGGGCGTCAACGTGGCAGAGCGGATGGCATCGATCGGTGACACCCCAGCCTGCACCATCAATTCAAACTCGCGGGCATTATCCCCGTGCGCCGCTACCCCGCTATCGGTGCCAAATGCGAAGGGCACGCCGGCTTTTTGTGCGCGTGAGAAAGCGGCCTGGATTTGCTCGCCCACCTTGATCGCCTTTGGCCGGATAATGTCTGGGAACCAGCCGTCGATCTTCGCCTTTTCCGAAACATAGACACCGGCGGAGATCGTGGGCACCAGAAAGGTGCCGCGCTGCTTCATCAGCTTGAAGATCTCGTCGTTGATAAAAGTGCCGTGCTCAATCGTGGTGACGCCACCGAGTACCGCGCGTTTGATGCCCTCGGCACCGTGCGCATGCGCGGCGACGTGGAAGCCGTAATCGCGCGCTGTGGCGACGATCGACTGGATTTCTTCCACAGTGAACTGTGGATTGTCGGCACTCTTGGCGTAGCTCAGCACACCACCGGTGGCAGTAATTTTGATCACGTCAGCGCCTTCCTTGTAACGCGCACGCACGGCCTTGCGCGCTTCGTCAACGCTATCGACCACGCCGTCTTCCGGATCGGGATAGCCGAGTGCGTGCAGCAGATCGAGATTGATGCCATTGCGCGGATCGGCATGACCACCCGTTGTCGCGATCGACTTGCCGGCCGCATAGATGCGCGGTCCCTTGGTGATGCCCGCATTGACCGCGTTGCGGAGCGCGATAACGACGCCGTCCGGGGCGCCCAGATCGCGTACGCTGGTAAATCCAGCCAGCAGTGTGCGCTCGGCGTAAAGCGCAGCGCGAAATGCATGATCCGCGGGATTCAGTCGAAAACCCTCAGAGTACGAATCCTTGCTTTGCTGGCCCGACAAATGCACATGCATATCGGTGAGGCCGGGCAGGCACGTGTGCTCGGCCAGGGACACATCGAGCGCACCGCTATGGCGTAGTTCAAGACCCGCCTCGACGCGACTGATGCGGCCGTTCTCGATCAGCACCGAGTGTGCGCCGAGGTCGCGCCCCGCAACCGGGTCGAGCAGATGAGCGCAGCGCAAGACCGTTCCGGATTGGGCGAACACAGACGTGGAAACGAAGAGGCAGCAGGCTGCCAGGCCAGATTGACGGCGCATACGTTTTTCCCTTTGGACAGCGTCGGATGATAGCGAATAGTGTGGACCCAAGCCGAAACGCTGCGCGCGACTTGAACGAATGAATCCTGACCGATGCAGGCCATTCGCCTGATGCGCAAGTCCCCAGATCGGGCGATCCGGAGACAGCCATCCCCACGACCGTTTTCTCATCGCCGTCGCTGCGCTAGTCTCTTGCTTTCCTCAGATGATTCAGCCGCGTGCGCGGCGCCTCGACTATGCAAGAGTTTTCCATGCAAGAACATTACGACCCGCGCAGCATCGAGCAGGGTGCACAGGCTTATTGGAACAAGCATCGAGCCTTCGAAGTAAAGGAAGACCCGGGCAAGCCCAAGTATTTCTGTCTGTCGATGCTGCCGTATCCGTCCGGCGCGCTGCACATGGGCCATGTGCGCAACTACACCATCAGTGATGTGATCAGCCGGCACAAACGCATGACCGGCCACAATGTCCTGCAGCCGATGGGCTGGGACGCGTTTGGCCTGCCCGCCGAGAATGCCGCCATCAAACACCAGGTGCCTCCGGCGGCCTGGACCTACCAAAACATTGCGCACATGAAAACGCAGTTTCAGTCGCTCGGCTATGCCATCGACTGGACCCGCGAATTCGCTACCTGCAGCCCGGACTATTATCGTTGGGAGCAACTGTTCTTCACCCGCCTGTTCAACAAAGGCATCGTCTACCGCAAAAACTCGGTGGTCAACTGGGACCCGGTGGATGAGACGGTGCTGGCCAACGAGCAGGTCATCGACGGGCGCGGCTGGCGCTCGGGTGCTCTGGTAGAGCGCCGCGAAATTCCTCAGTGGTTTTTTCGCATCACCAGCTATGCCGAAGAGTTGCTGCGCGAACTCGACAATCTGCCGGGTTGGCCCGATGCAGTGAAAACCATGCAACGCAACTGGATCGGCCGATCCGAGGGCGTGGACATTCAATTCGCAGTGGATGGCGATGAGCCAATCACGGTGTACACCACACGTCCCGACACGCTGATGGGCGTGACATTCCTGTCGATTGCCGCCGAGCACCCGCTCGCACTACGCGCGTCGCTGAATAATGCGGAGCTAGCTGCGTTCTGTGTTGAATGCAAAAACGTCGGCGTCGCCGAAGCCACGGTCGAAACGCAGGAAAAACGCGGCATGGTGACCGGGCTGTACGCCGTGCATCCGATCACGCACGCGCGCGTGCCGATCTATGTCGCCAACTTCGTATTGATGGGTTATGGCACTGGAGCGGTGATGGCCGTGCCGGGCCACGACCAGCGCGACTGGGAGTTTGCGGTCAAGTATCAATTGCCGATCAAACAGGTGATCCGTCCGCTTGATGGCGACGATGTCGATCTCCGCGTGGGCGCCTATACGGCGCAAGGCCTGTGTATCAATTCCGGTGCCTACGACGGGATGAATTTCGAACAGGCATTCAATGCCCTGGCTGATCGCCTGAGTAAGGCAGGGCAGGGCAAGCGACGTGTCAACTTTCGACTGCGCGACTGGGGCGTAAGCCGCCAACGTTACTGGGGCTGCCCGATTCCGATTATCTATTGCGCCACGTGTGGCGCGCTGCCGGTGCCGGAAGATCAGCTGCCAGTGATCTTGCCCGAGGACGTCGCATTTACCGGTGTCAAATCGCCGATCAAGTCTGACCCGAAGTGGCGGCGTACCACTTGCCCGAAATGTGGCGGCGCTGCCGAACGCGAGACCGACACTTTCGACACCTTCATGGAATCGAGTTGGTACTACGCGCGCTACACCTCGCCCGGCGCCAAGGACCTGGTGGACCAACGCGCCAACTATTGGTTGCCGGTCGATCAATATATCGGCGGCATTGAGCACGCGATCCTGCATCTTTTGTACTTCCGCTTTTTTCACAAGCTGATGCGTGATGCCGGACTGGTGCACTCCGATGAGCCAGCGACCAATCTGTTGTGTCAGGGCATGGTGATCGCCGACACGTTCTATCGTGACGCAGAAAATGGCGCCAAGGTCTGGTTCAACCCGGCCGATGTCGAAACCGTGCTGGACGAGCGCGGCAAGATTGTTGGTGCCAAGCTGGTCGAAGACGGTCAACCGGTGTCGATCGGTGGCACCGAAAAGATGGCGAAATCCAAAAACAACGGCGTCGATCCCCAGGCAATGATTGAAAAGTACGGCGCTGATACCGTGCGTCTGTTTTCCATGTTTGCGGCGCCACCGGAACTGTCGCTGGAATGGTCCGAATCGGGCGTCGAGGGCATGTCACGCTTTCTGCGTCGACTGTGGCGTGAAGTGCACGCACATGTGCAGAAGGGCGCTGTCGTCGCGTTGGACAAAAGCGGTCTTACCAGCGAGCAGAAGGCCGTTCGCCGCAAGCTGCACGAGACCATACAAAAAGTGGGCAACGACATCGGTCATCGTCACACCTTCAACACCGCTCTCGCGGCGGTGATGGAGCTGATGAACACGCTGACCCGGTTCGATGACAACTCCGCGCAGGGGCGTTCGCTGATGCAGGAAGCCTGGTCGGCAGTCGCCTTGTTGCTCAATCCGATCACGCCGCATACCTCGCACGCGTTGTGGCAGGCGCTAGGCCATGCCGAGACCCTGATCGAAGACGTGGGCTTTCCGGTGGCCGACGCCGATGCACTGGTGCGCGATACGATCACACTCGCGGTGCAGGTCAGCGGCAAGCTGCGCGGTACTATTGAGGTCTCCGCGCAGGCGGAAAAAGCGACGGTCGAACAGCAAGCCCTGGCGGAGCCTTCAGTGGCAAAATTTCTTGAGGGCCAAACCATTCGCAAGATTATTGTCGTCCCGGGCAAGATCGTGAACATCGTCGTTTAGAGCGGGCGCTGCGACTTTTATGCCGCGGCTCGCTTCGCCAAGAGCGTAGAATCAAGGTCCAGAGCGCGGTGCAATAGTGCGATCAAATAGAGAGAAGCGATGCGACCCATGATCCGAATCACCTTATGCCTGTTCATTGCGGCGCTTTCGGCCTGCGGCTTTCACCTGCGCGAAGCAGTCAGCCTGCCGGCCTCGCTGCTCGTGCTGCGCATCGAGTCGGTGGATTCGCTCAGCCCGTTGCCGCAGGAACTTGGCCGTGCGCTGCTGCGCCAGGGTGTCACCCTTGTTGACAGTGATGCAACCAAGTCCAGTGTCCTGCGCATTCTTTCGGATTCTCAGGCCACCTTGCCCCTCAGTTTTTCCGGCGCTGCGCGTGTGCAGGAATACCAGGTGATCCACCGCGTCGAGTTCGAAGTGCTGGACGCCGACGGCAAAGTGCTGGCTCCGCGCAGCACGATTGAACGCAAGCGCGACTATCGTTTCGACGAAACCCAGGCTCTGGGCGCGGCAGCCGAGGACGAGCTGGCGCGCAAAGAACTACGCCGCGAGATCGTGCAGGCGTTGATGTTGCGGCTTGAGTCGCTGGCCGGGTAGGAAAGTGGCGTGGCGATATCAGCGCAACAACTGAATGACCATCTCGCCAAAGCCAGCACGCTGCGCCCGGTTTATCTGATTGCGGGTGATGAGCCGCTGTTGCTGCTGGAAACCGCCGATGCGTTGCGGCGGCGCGCACGCGAACTTGGCTACAGCGAACGCGAGGTGCTCGAGGTTGAATCGGGCTTCGACTGGAACGACCTGGCGCGGGCCGCCGCCTCGATGTCATTGTTTGCCACGCGCCGCATTATCGAGTTACGGCTGCCTACGGGCAAAGCTGGCACTGAGGGCGCTGCAGCGATCACCGAATACTGCGCAAAGGTGCCCGATGACGTGGTGCTGATCATCCAGGCCATGCAATGGAGCAAGGCGCACGAAGTCAAATGGGTGCAGACAGTGGAACAGGCTGGCAGTTTCGTGCAGATCAAAACGATTTACCGCGAGGAATTGAACGGTTGGATCGCCGCACGTGCGCGCTCACGCGAGGTCCAGCTCACCGCCGATGCTGTGCAACTCCTGTCCGATCGCATCGAGGGCAATTTGCTTGCGGCGTCGCAGGAGATCGAGAAACTGCTGCTGCTTGCACCGGGGCGGCGTATCGATGCGGATACTTTGCTGGAACTGGTGGCCGATAGTGCGCGTTACAACGTGTTCGCGATGGTCGAGGCGGCATTTGCTGGCGACGGCGCGCGGGTGCGACGTGTGGTTGCCGGATTGAAAGCAGAGGGCGAACAAGTGGCAGGGCTCTGCGGCTGGTTGGTGACCTCATTGAACGTGCTATTGCGTTTGATCGCGGTGCCGCGGCATCAGTTGGATAACCAGATGAAAAACGAAAGATTGTTTGGATCGCGCCAAGCGGCGTTCAAGCGTGCCGTTGCGCGTGGCGATCGCGTGTTCTGGGAACAAAGGCTGGCTGAAGTCGCGTTGGTTGACCGGGTGTCCAAGGGTCGCGCCGGCGGTGATGCGTTCCTGGCCCTAGAACGAACTTTGCTGCGGATGGCCGACCAAGGCGCTGCGCAAGGGCTCACGGCGGCGACAGAGTGAGCGCGCGCGCAGCCATCGGCGACCAGGGGCACACGCCATTGTTGGCATTGATGGGCGGGACGTTTGATCCGGTGCACATCGGCCATCTGCGCGCCGCGCTGGAAGCCGCCCGGGCTCTGGATGTGACCGTGCAGCTGATGCCTGCCCAAGTGCCACCGCATCGCCCGCAGCCACTTGCATCCGCAGCTCAGCGCCTGTGCATGTTGCAACTCGCGGTCGCCCGCGCAGCCGAGCTGCAGGTCGACGCGCGCGAACTTTCGCGCAGCGGGCAGAGCTTCAGCGTTGACACCCTGCTGGAGCTGCGCGCCGAACTCGGTGACGTGCAGCCGCTGGCATTGATCGTCGGTGCTGAT
>JANMSL010000035.1:0-2595 GCA_031389245.1 Lysobacterales bacterium
AACGAACAAAAGGGGTCGCGTCTTGTATTGCCACATCGAATCAAGTCGTGGCCGGAGTCGAAAGTGGCGAGGCGTCTACTAGAGTGGCCTTTCGTTCGCCTGCCCAGACCCAACGCAAGGACCTCCGCGCCCAACGCAGGCGCGCAGCCTGCGGGTGAGCGCGGAGTATTCTCTACTTAATCGGTGAGCTTGTAGTAGGTGCGCAGCGATCGTTGCCACTGGCCGGCGCTGAACGTTGCCGTCATCGTATTGCTGCTGGGGTAGGGGAAGGTCATGGACAGCGTGCCCACGTTTTGATGCACGACCGATGGATAACTACCGGCACAGTTGGGACATAGGCCGCCGACCGCGCGTTTCACGACCAGCTGACCTGAGCCGCTGAATGCGCCCTGCGCCAGTGTCCAGATGGGTTGGCCGGTGCTGTCGTAGAAGTACTGGGTGCTGAACAAATTGCCGCCGCCATACGACAGTGTTGTCAGTCCCCAGTTGGGGTCGCTTGCGTCTGCCGGGTGCCAGAAGCCGTTGTACGCGTTTGCGCCGCCTGCGGTCAGCAACTGGAAGTGCTCGGTGTTATCCCATGCGGCGCCGCTGGCATTGGGATAGTCAAAGAAGTCAAAACTCATCAGCCCGCTGGTCGTACCGAGCATGCGCAGGTTGACGCGACCGACGATGGTTTGTTGCACCGATGTTCCAGTCCGCACCATCTTGCGGATGTTGGTGTCGAACGAACCGTTGACCATTTGTGCGGGATCGAGGTAATACCAGGTCGGTTGACCGCCCTGAAAGGTATACCAGATGCCATAGAAGCCACCGCCAGGCATCGCGCGCAGATCCCAGCCGGTACCGGCTCGGTGCGGGTTGTACCAAATGCCCGGCGTTGGTTGCGCATTCTGATAATTGATCGCACCTTGCACGACTTCGACGTTGTCGAACCACGTCGTGTTATAGCAAGTTCGGGCGATGGCATCGGGGCGCGGTTCGCTGGCGAAGACAACACGCACGTCGAGTCCCGCATAGGCCGAGAGATCGATTTCACTACTGCGGGCGTTGACGATCGCGGCGTAATTCAGCGGTTGCACATTCCAGATCTGCCGGCTGGTGTAAGGGTCATTGATGGACAGTCCCAGTGTGCCTTCGATGCCAAAGGTTGGCGGTGTGTATGCCGGCATCCAATGGAACCGCAGTCTTGCGCCGGGCTTGACGCGAATGTCCTGCCACATTTCGCCACGACCGGCGCAGCGCGGTGTGTTCGAAATGTTGAAGGCGTCGCCGCGCAGCGTGGGTGCGCCAGCGGGGGCGGGATAGCCGATGTTCATCGCCAAAGTGGGGCCGTTGAAATCCGCGAAGTAGAAGCCGCCCTGCATGAAACCCTGCCAACCGGCACCCAGATTGCCGAAGTTGCCGTTGGTGATGGCAGTCGGCAATTGCACAGCACGCGCCTGTACATTGACGGTAGCGGCACGATCGGGTTTCGCCGTCGATGCGGGCGCCGCTTCGTCAGCGAAAGATTCGACGACGGCAGTCGCCGATCGATATCCCATGTCTTCGATCCCGAACTGTTCCGGATGTAGCAGCTCCTGTGGCGGCACGTTCAGCCCGGCCTTTATGCTGGACTGGCCAGGGAGGTTTGGTCCATGGGCATTGCTGGCGGTGGCGCCAATAAGCGCCAGCGCAAGGCAGCACCATAACGTCGATTGAGTGGGTGTTGCGTATCTCATGATAGTCCTCGATGAATGTATTCAGGTTCAGGGGAAAGCCCGTCGCTCAGCTTGCGGACACGCACACGGATGCGCGCACTTCAAATTAATCTCGTAGCTGCAGTCGGCGCTGCCGCTGCTGAGAACAGACTCGCTCCCCATTCGGAAAAAGCGCGAGGATCGGCTCAGCAGATTGCCGCGACTTTTGGAAATGGAAATCGTCCGCAGCAGACACCGCATTGCGCGGATAAACGAGCGCTAACAAGTGATCCGGCGATGGCACGACCTACGCCAACGCAGGCATTGCCAATAGCCAGTAGCCCGGATGAAGCGCAGCGGAATCCAGGAAAAGAGGGGTCGCTGACCTCTGTTTTCCGACCCCTGTTTCCCAGAGATTCTTGTCCGGCTTGCCGGCATCCCATCATCGCGACGAACTCCGCTTGCTCGATGGGGCGTCAGTCGATCAGGATCACTCGACGGCACCAAGGGGTTTTTCAACGGAATAGGACAAGAGCGGTCGTTCCAACGTTGCACTGCGCGGCAGCGCCAATCACTTCACCGCCTGCACCATGGCCACTGGCGCACGGACACCCAACATATCGCCAACCAGTGTCGTGCGTACCAATGCGTGGTAGCTGAGCAGGCAAAGTCCGAACGTCGCCAGTACCGAGACTGCGAACTTGATGGCCCAGGGCAACTCGACATCCAGCAAACGGTACTGGATCGCGAACAGGATCGGCAGGTGCACGAGGTAGGTCCAGTAGGACGCTTCCGAGAGGTAGCGCAGTACGGCATTGCTGCGGTTCAACAATGATCTTCCGGCGATCAGGCAGACGACAGTCATCCACACGCTGATGTAGGCCTCGAGCAAAGCCATCAGCAAGGACGCGGAAGGATC
>JANMSL010000086.1:0-12259 GCA_031389245.1 Lysobacterales bacterium
CCCATCCGGGTCCTTGAATCGATACGGGTTGTTATTGGCATACCAATACCGATTGAAGTTGTCGCCGGTCGGTCTAGCGGCTACCGGGTCAACGCTCAGAAACCTTCCCAGCACCGGGTCGTAATAGCGCTGCTGCATGTAAGTCAGCCCAGTCGCAGCGTCCTGCACATGCCCGGTATAGCCTGGTCCGTTTTCCAGCGTGGGGCTGAGTTGGAAGCCGTAGGGTTCGTACTCGCGGCGTTCGATGACGTTGCCGCTGGCGTCGGTGACTGCCACCACCGAGCCCAGGGCATCGGTGTGCAGATATTCCACGGTCTGCGCCGTCGTCGTGGCGGCACCGATCGAGAACAGGGAGGTCAGCAGCAAGCGTGCGGCAAAAAACATTGGTGTTTTCATGGCGTGACTTCCTGATCGATCAATTGTTGGAGCCAACAATGGCTACGGTGTGCGTGGCTGAGTTGGCGCTGCAGCCTGCTTCGGAGCAGGCCCGCACGCGATAGACGTAGGTTCCGGCCTGACCGCGTTGCAAGGTCTGGCTGAGGGCCGGACCGCTGTAGGTGCTGTTCCAGCCCAGGTTGTTGCGGTTGTGCTCCAGTTCGTAGCGGGTGGCGTGCTGTACGCTGGTCCAGTTCAATGTGAACAGGTCGTTCACCGTCACGCTGGTCGGGCCACTCAGATTGGGCGGACTCGCAGGTATTTGTGCGATCGACACAACCACCGTGGCGATGTTGGAGTAGCTGCCGCAATCCGACGCATTGGCACCGCTGCAGGCACGTACCTGGTAGCCATAACTGCCGTTGGGCTTACCACTGATTGCGCGTGTCGTATTCGCACTGCTCTGGATCTCCACCCAGTCGCCGGCGTTGACGCGTTCCTCCAAGCGATAGCTGGCGGCTCCGGCGGAGCTGGTCCAGCTCAGGTCGAAGCTGCCTGTGCCGCTGCTGGGTGGTGCAGACAGTGTCGGGGCAACCGGCAAGAACACAACCGAAGTCACCACCACCGTGGCCGAACTCGAGTAGGTTCCACACTCGGCCACATTGGTCGAGATACAAGCCCGCACACGATAGGAATAGCTGCCATTGGGCTTGCCGCTGATCGAGCGCGTAGTGCTCACGCTGTTCTGGATTTCCACCCAGGCGCCTGCGTTGGCCTGTTCCTCCAGTCGGTAGAGCATCGCGCCGCTGGAAGCGGTCCACGAGACGGTGTAGCTGCCGGTGCTGGTCGCGGGTGCGGCCAGTGTGGGTATGGCCGGAGGTTGCACGATGGCTACGACCACGGTGCTCGGCTCGGAATATGCGCCACAACTCGACTGACCGCTGCTCGAACATGCCCGCACTCGATAGGCAAAGCCGCCAGAGGGCCGATTGCCGATCGCGAGCGCGGTGTTGCCGCCGTTGTATATCTCGCCCCAGCTGCCACCGTTGGATTGTTCCTCCAGTCGATAGGCAGTTGCTCCGCTGGATGCAGTCCAGAATAAATTGTAGAAACCTGTCGAGCTATTCGGCGGCGCTGTCAGCGTTGGCGGTTGCGGCGGGGTGGGGCCACCATTCACCACCACGTGGTGTTCAGCCGAGTAAGCACTGCAGATTTGCGCCGCACAGGCCCGCACTCGATAGCCGAAATTGGCCGCGGGCCCACGTTGGATGCTCTGCAGCAATGCGGTGCCCGTATAGATGTTTGAAAAAGCGCTGCCATTGCGATTCTGCTCCAGCTCATAGCTGGTGGCACCCGCGGACGCCGTCCAGGAAATCTCGAACGCGAAGTCCGGTGAACTGGTGGTCGGTCCACTGATGGTCGGCACTGCAGGCGCCTGGATGATCGTCACGACCACGCTCGCCGCATTGGAGTAGGCACCACAGTGCACGACATCCGCCGAACGGCACGCACGTGCACGATAAGTGTAAGTGCCGCTGCCTTTGCCGCTGATGTTGCGGCTGGTGACACTGGAGTTCTGGATCTCGACCCAGCCGCCACCGTTGGACTGCTCTTCCAGGCGATAGCTCGAAGCACCGGGCGATATCGTCCACGACACGCTGTAGCTGCCGGTACTGCTGCTCGCTGGCGCATTCAGAGGATTTGGCGCAACCGGCAATGGAATGAGGTTCACCACCACGCTGCCGATGTTCGAGTAGACGCCGCATTCCGTGGTCAGCGTAGAGCGGCAGGCACGGACGCGATAGCCGTACGTGCCATTGGGCTTTAACGAGAAGGCGCGCGCGAGCGAGACAGCACTCTGGATTTCCGACCAGGTACCGGCGTTCAAACGCTCTTCAAGACGATACAGCGACGCGCCGCTGGATGCCGTCCACGATACGGTATAGCTGCCATTGTCGCTGCTGGCAGGTGCCGACAGAACAGGTGGAGGCGGCAACAGGATGACACTCACGGTCGCCACGTTCGAGTGAGCGCTGCAACTGGAGAGTGCGAGGTTGGCGCAGGCGCGCACGCGGTAGGCGTACAGCCCATCGGGCTTGCCGATGACGTCACGACTCAGACTGGTGTTGCTTTGGAACTCGGTCCAGGGGCCACCATTAATCTGTTCCTCCAGGCGATAGATCGTCGCGCCGGGCGAAGCGGTCCAACTGACCTGATAACTGCCGGTGGCACTATTCCCCGGCGCCGTCAGGTTTGGCGGTGTCACCGGCACCGCAACCGTCACGGTGGCCTCATTCGAATACGCGCTGCACTCTGCCACTGCAGTGGTCAGGCAGGCGCGCACGCGATAGCCGTAGGCCCCGTTTGGTTTGCCGGTGTAGGGGCGCTGAGTGGCGTTGCTGTGCTGGACCTCGGCCCACACCCCGGCGATCTGCTCTTCGAGGCGATACATCGTGGCGCCGGCCGGACTCGTCCAGCTCACGGTATAGGTGCCAGTGTTGCTGTTCGCCGGTGCCGACAACTCGGGCGCCGGCGGCAGATTGCCGACGACGATGTTGGCGATGTTCGAGTACACGCTGCAATCTGTCCCCGCAACCGACAGGCAGGCGCGCACGCGATAGCCGTAGGTGCCGTTGGCTTTGCCGGTGTAGGGACGCTGCGTGGTGCCGCTGTTCTGGACCTCGGTCCACACACCCGATATCCGTTCCTCCAGCCGATAGGCATTGGCGCCTACGACAGTCGTCCAAGTCAAGGTATAGCTGCCGTTGTTGCTGCTCGCGGGGGCCGACAACGCGGGCGCCGGTAGCAAGCTGCCGACGATGACCGTACCGGTGTTCGAGTACGCACCGCACGCCGCTGCGCTGCTCGACTCGCACGCGCGAACACGGTAGCTATAGGTGCCCACCGGCGTGGCCGTGAACGCCCGGTTGAGTGCGGCGCTGGCCTGGATCTCGACCCAGGTTCCGGCACTGTTGAGCTCTTCTAGCCGGTAGTAGTTCGCGCCCGCGGAATTGGTCCAGGAGACCGCATAGCTGCCGGTACTGCTTGCAGGCACGGTCAGCACGGGCGCAGCCGGTAGACCGCCGATCGGGGTCGATACCCGCGCCACCATGCTCCCTGCCAGATACACGAACTCGCTGGCTTTGCCCGCACGCTCGTCACGCTGGAAACGCAGCACGCCATCATTGCCATACATGGAATGGATGGCGCCTTGAGTCGGATGCACTGCGCGGACGCGACGACCGTGAGCGTCGTAGCGGTATTGCTCCACGTTCGTTACGTTGCGCAAACGATTGCCGTAGTCGAAGGAATAGTTCTGCCCGCTCCGCCCACTGAGATTGCCGCGCGCATCGTAGTCAAGGTTTTCGACCAGGTTGCCGCTACGGGTCTCCAGGATTTCTGTCAGGCGTTGCCGGGTGTCGTAGCTGTAGCTGAGGTCGCGCGAACGCGTGCCCGCGGATACCGAAACCCGGCGCAGGTTGTCAATGGAATCGTAGGTGTAGCTCGCCAGGCCAAACATTGGCGAATCGGTGCTGGTCAAGCGATCAAGCAGGTCGTAACCCATGCTCCGATTACCACGCTGGCCGGGCAAGGCGTCGCTGATGGCAACGACGTTGGCGTTCTCGTCGTAGTTGTAGCTGTCATCGAGCACCACCGTGGACTGGAGCGACACTTTGCTGCGATCGGGAAGGAGACGTGCGTTCGGGGTCATCTGATGGATCAGCCCGTTGCCATAAGCGAAGCTCTGGATCGATCCGTGCGGATGGTAGAGCACGTTGCTGGCGAAGCTCCCGGCTGCTCTTGCCTGGCCCAGGGCATTGGGCAAGTAGTTCACGCTCAACCCGGACGGGTAGCGCACCGATGACAGATGGCCGTTCGCCGAATAGCCATAACCCAGGGACCACGAGTTGCCATCGTTCTGCGCAAGACGCTCCGAGTCGATCAGGCGCAGGTTATTGTATGCATAGAGATTCACCGCACTGGAGTTCGCTGCATTCTGCGTGGTCACGGTCTCTGGCAATCCATCCGGCGTGTAAAGCCAGGTCTGATTGCCCAGGCCGTCGGGGAAACTCAGATCGCTGATACGGTTCAGGTCATCGTAACTGCGGCGAACTTTCAGTCCTTCACCAACCTGTTGTCGATCGCAGGAAAGCTTCGGCACGTCGAGCCCGCTCGCCGACCACAGCAGGTTGCCCGCGGGGTCATAGTCCATGAGGGTGCTGCCCGTTTCAGGCTCGATCTGTTTGCACAATCGCTGCTGCTCGTCGTACACATAGGTGCGGGTGACCGATATGGGCGTTCCGTTCGCACTCCCGGAGCGGCGAATCGAGGTGGGTTTGCCAAACACATCGCGAGTGATGGAAGTGGTAGCTCCCTCTGCGGCCTGAATCAGTGTGGGCGATGACGTGTCAGGCACGTCATACGCCTGGAAGTCGGCCAGCGTGATGCTGCCGCGCGGATTGCGCACCGAGGTGCGAAAGCCGGGCAAATACTCGTAATGTGTTTCCAGCAGGCCGCGGAGTTCCCACGGGCGATAGCTGCGCGTCAGGCGACCCAGCGGGTCATATTCACTGCTCAGTCCTGCGGTACCAAAACTGGCTACCGAACTGGCGTTGCTGAGCGCGTCTGCGGCAAAGACCTGACGACCATTGGTGTCGTATTTCCATGCCAGGAAACGCTGAGTCTGAGTGGAGTTTCCATTGTCCCATTCGCGCTCCATGACTGGACGCCAGAACGCATCGTATCGCGTCGTCTTACGGTAATTGCCACGACTCTCCGCGCGTACCCAGTGCCCTGCAGGAAGGCCCCATTGCGCAGTTGACGAAACGCTGAAGTCAATGGAAGTGGGCGCCCAGGTGGGGCCTGATGCAGCTGCGCAGAGGCTATCGCCGGGCCAACGGATCAACTCGATCCGTCCCATCGGGTCGTATTCGTAGCACGTGGCATTGCCGAGCTGATTGGTGACCTTTCTGACCCAGCCGTTGATGTCCGTTTCAGCGGTCACGAAGGTCTTGTCATGGTAAGTGATTCTCCCTGGGACGCCGCGCCACCAGTCGCTGAAGGTCATGGTCTTCCCGCGCGCATCGGTGACGGTTTCCACCAAACCCTGGGTGGTGTATCCGATGGTCTGACTCGGCTGCGCTTCGTTGAAGCGGTAGACGTAATGCGGCAGAGACGTGGTCGGGTTGTAGATCACCCGAATGGTTTCGATGCCTTGCGTTGTTTGAGTGCCGGGGCGACCAAGGATCCACAAGGATTCGTTGTTGTAATTTTGCGAACCTTCCGTCTTGCTGTAGCCCGGATAGCCCAATCCACCGAAACTGGATTTCTGCACGGAGGTCGGCGAGAGATATTGATCGAAACTCAATACCTCGCGGCGAAACTGCACGCCGTCCTGGGTAATGGTGGTCGAGCGCACCGGCACATGCAGATTGGTGAAGTTATCGCTGAACCCGACGCCACTGCCGCCCCAAGACAACGCAAAAAGCTGAGTGGGGTTCTCGTCGACACCGACATGGGTGTAGTCGGTCTGTCGATACAACTTGGGCGCCCTTTTATGCTGCGACTCGCCCTTGGCAGTCACGGACTCGGGCGCGTAGACCTGCTCTGACAGCAGCAAGCCTTCGTTCTCGCCGTAGTTGCGGCCGAACACGTACTTGCGCATTTCACCATCGGAGCGCGTCGCGGTGACCGTCTTGAGACTATCGCTGCTCGGATTCCAGATCTGGTCCGGCGACACATAGGCGGCCGCAGATGGATTGAAACTGAGATTCGTTCCGCTGTAGTCATAGGTCGTCGTTACCGCTTGAACACCTGGCCCGGAAACCTCTTTACTCAGCAAGCTCCATTCATCCACGAACCGGGGAATACGGCTAGTCCAGGTTTGCTGATCGTCATTACGCTGATTGCAGGCGTACGGCGTTTTGGAACGCCCATGCCGTCGTGGTTCAACCCGGTACACTGCCCGCGCATTCGATGGTGCGGTCACCGAAATCGTACGCGACTGCGCTATGGCAAATGGATACGCCTTGGTGCAATCGGCGATGCTCTCGATGTTGGACACCGGTACCAGCGCCGTGTTGTAGCGGATGCGCTCGTAATCAATCGGACCAAATCCGCCCTGATAGACCCATTTCGATCCATCCGGGTTGAGCACCTCATCGAATCCAGCAAGCGGGTTGCGTATGTAGTTCCAGGTACGGTTGCCCGCCGTGACGGCGGTCACCTGATAGCGTGGATCTTCTTCGTCCGACAGTTCAGGCACGACCTTCTGGGATGTGATCGTGATCTCGCGGCCATCGCTCGCGATGATTTTGTTGAGCTTGGGACCTGCCCACTGATACTCGATCCAGTTGTTGAACCGGTCTTCGATCCTGCTGAGATACAGAACATAGATGTCCCGGCGAAGAAGCTCAGGGTAAGCACTCGATACTGTTCCCCCTGGAACGCTGGCCGTTACGACCCGCAGCTTGGTGGGATGCTCAAGGGCGTCGTAGTAGTCCGTAATCAGATGATTGAAGTAATAGCGAAGACCATTCGGAGCGAGTGCTTCAAGAACACTACCGGATTTCCCCATGGGCGCCGGCACGACCTTGAACAGCCAGCCACTCTTGGTCATGAAGCGCCATTGGCCGCCTGGGCTCGGCCCGATCGGTGTGCGTGGGTCGCGCGGTAACTGGTCCTCGGCTCGGTACAGCAGTGGCTCAGTCTGGCCGTTGATGCGCATGCGAAAGCCATTCCAGTAGTCCTCGCGCTTGAAGTCGACGCCATTGGAATTGAATACATTCAGCGGCGGATCCGGAGTCCAGCCCCCGGTCTCTTTTTCGGGCATTACCGACGTGATTTTTGGAATATCGACATCCCAGCCCCAGAAATTGGGGCTGTAGTCATTGCCAATGTTGCGCGCGAACTCGACGGGCAACTCGTCATTGCCCGGCAAAGAAACATCGACATAGCGGAAGCTGAGACTGCCAGTGAACTGGCCAATGCGCTCGCCAAATGCCGTGTCTTCGCTCAACGGTGCAACACGTTCGGCCAACTGAAGTCGCGTTTTCGCTTCCTCGCCATAGGTCGTTTGTGCCTGCAGCGAGGACCCAATCAGCCCCAAGAGGCTCAGAATCCAAACGGGCTTAAGCCAGGTCAGCGTCATCTTCATACCCATGTCGATCTCCTCAGAACGCGAACGGTGTCGCGAGCGGGCCGGTTGGCCTCGTGGCGAGTTGGTTGATGCGAGTTGCTCGCTCGCGACAGACTGTGATGCATACCGAAAGTCGCCCAGCGACAGCGAACACTCGCGACCTTCCTGCACAGTTACGCGTAATCCGAGTGAAGACAGGACCACCATTGAAGACGGCCCGGCCAGATGCTGTGTTCATGGCTGGCTTCGAAAGTGAACCACTTGGTTAAGTGGCCTTTGGTATCAGAGAAATTTGCGAGGTCGACTAGCTACACACCTACGCGACCGCGTCGGCATACCAGCGCTGACCGCTGGTCCCGGAGTTTCGCTACCGGGACCGCGGGAGCGCGCAGGGCGGCGTGTGTGTGTGTCACCCGCGCATCCCCTTGGAAGGGAAGCGGACCGATCTGCTGCGCGACTGCCAGCGACATCGCAACGGGGTGCAGGGCGAAGCCTGCGACCAAGACTTCGCCGCTGGCGTAGGCGCCGCATTATTCAACCGCTCGCGTTGAGTCTCGTGGTGAGGGAAGCAGAACGCCTTGGCGTGAATGGGGTCAGCGCGTGAATTGAGTCAGAGAGATTTGCATGACCGACTAAATGTCTCTGTCCGCTCTCCCACCGTTTTCACGATTGCCAGAATACGTATGCCTTCAGCGTCGATGCGCGCACTCAGTTGAATGGCTGTGGTTTGCTGCGTACCGCCAAGGCGACAGGGAGAGAGTATGGAGTGGTTGTATCTTATCGCTGTGCTGTTCGACGGGCCATTCCGATTCGTGCTCGGACTGTTGCCCTTGGTGCCGTTGGCGTTGTTCGGCTTCGCGTTGGGCTGGAGGCTCGCGCGGCGAAGGCCCCGCACCGCTGCGCACTGCCTGCCCTGGATGCCATTGCTGTGCGTGCTTGCCTTGGGGTTCGCCGTGCTGATGGCGTTTCTGCGGCCTGTGCGCAGCCTGCAGGACACCTTGATGCAGAGTCAGCTTGGCAACATCAGCAAGGCGCAGGCCCACGCCGAGATCGATCGTAACTACAGCATCCAAGGCATGATGCAGCGCGGTGCTCTGCACTACGGGCCGCTGTCTCTGTTGCTGTTCGGTTCGATCGGCCTGCTCATCGGCGCCGCGCGGCCGGAAGCAAGGAAGAAAACTCTCTGAGCCCGCCCGGCACAATGCAACGCTGAGTTCTGCGAGAGTCAGGCTGCCGCAATTTTTAAGGAAGCCAACGATGCTTTCCCGATGGCTATTACTGCGGTTCACGCCATCTTGAAAATTGAGAAGCTGGTGATGACGGGAAGGCCAACCGCCGATGCGAAGAAAGACAGGTGCATCCGCCGCGGGCATCGCTCCGCACGACCAGCGCGTTATGAAACCGTGGTCAGTGAAACACAACGACATCGATGCATCCGCTGGCAGCGGCAAATTGGCGTGGCGAGAGATGCGCGGCGTTGCGACATGGTAAGTGAGGGAGCGGCGTGAACCGCGATTCTTGATTCTGTCGCAGCGTTGGGAAACGCGGCTGACACCGCTCGCACACCGGTCTCGCGCAGGATCGCGGCTCACGCCGCACTCACGATGCTTTGATCGCGAATACGCTTTGGTTTGCAGATGTCACCGGAAAATGGCAAGTCACGAGACTCATGTAACTGCCTCGCCGCCCCGATCACAAAATCAACCGCACATCCATCCACCAAACCCGCGGATGAAGACAGCGGTGCCGAATTTCGCCCATAGCGCGCCGCCAGCAGCAAGCACGATCAGCAGCACTGCACCGATCAGGATGTGCGCGCGGTTCATGCGGGCTGCGCTGGCGCCAGATCGGGCCGCGTGGGCAGTGCGTCATCGCGGGTTGCCGCGCTCAACACCGCGGCGAGCAACCCCAGCGCGATGCTGGTGTACCAGACAGCGTCGTAGCTGCCGGTGCGTTCGAACAGTTCGCCCGCCCACCATGCGCCGACAAAGGCGCCGACTTGGTGGCTGAGGAAAACGAAACCGAACAAGGCCGACATGTGCGTGATGCCGAACATCGATGCCACCGCGCCACTGGTCAGCGGCACAGTGCCGAGCCACAGAAATCCGAACGTCGCGGCGAACACCAGCGCGCTGGCGGGCGACAACGGCACCAGCAAAAAAACCGCGATCGCCACGGCCCTTGCGAAGTAGAGCTGGGCGAGCAGGCGCGGCCGCGAGCGCGTGCCGCCCCAGACACCGAACAAATACGAACCGGCAATATTGAACAGGCCGATCAACGCCAGCGACCAGGCACCTATCGGTGCCCCCAGCCCGCTGTCGACGAGATACGCGGGCAGATGCGTGCCGACGAACGCAATATGAAAGCCGCAGACGAAGAAGCCGCCATTGAGCAGCCAGTAGTGTGGATGCCGGGACGCAGCGCGCAGCGCAGCGCCAAGGCCCGTGCTTGCCGACGGTGCGTGGCGGGCGTCACCGTTGTTGTCGCCGCGAATGCCGAATGCCGCAGCGATGATGCTGAGCAGTAGCACAGCGAGCAGCAGCAGGCAGCTGCGCCAGCCAAAGGCGCCGATCAAGCCCTGAGCCAACGGCACCACCAGGAACTGCCCGAGCGAGCCGCCTGCGGTGACGATTCCGAAGGCCACGCTGCGCTGCGCCGGGGCCACCAGGCGGCCAACCGCACTGAGCACCACGACAAAAGTGGTGGCACTCAAGGCCAGTCCGATCATCACGCCGAAGGTCGCCACCAATACGCCCGAAGTTTGCGCGTAGGCGGCAGCGGACAGGCCGATCGCATAAAGAATCGCGCCCGATATCAGTGTGCGGCGTGCACCGAAACGATCAGAGAGCGCGCCCACGAATGGCTGCACCAGTCCGAACAGAAGGTTCTGCAGCGCAATCGCGAAACCAAAACCAGCGCGGCTGATCTCGATGTCATTTCCGATCGGCTGCATCAACAGCCCAAAGCTCTGCCGCGTGCCCATGCTGATGGTGACGACGAAGGCGGCACTGACGACTGCGATCAGCGCAGTGCGGGTCCACTCGGGTTGCGACGGCATGGTGGCGGCGGACATGACTGGGGCTCGCTATTTCGGCACACCTTTTTACATGACGATCATCAGCATTGCAATATATGTCGATCGTCATCTATCATGGCAATCGGATATATGAGGGTCGATCGATGAAGGTAAGCCGGGAACAGGCGGCGCAGAATCGCGAACGCGTGCTCGATGCCGCCGCCACGTTATTTCGCCAGCACGGTTTTGACGGCATCGGTGTCGCCGATCTGATGAAGCAGGCGGGTTTGACGCATGGCGCTTTCTACGGACAGTTCGAATCCAAGGACGAGCTGGTGGTTGAGGCATGCGCGCGCAGTTTGGCCGCTAGCCATGGACGCTGGCTGCGCGATATCCAGACCAGCCCCGACCCGCTGGCCGCAATCGTGACGCGCTATCTATCGATACGGCATCGCGACCTCCCGGGTCAGGGCTGCACGCTGTCCACGCTGGCAGTGGACGCGCCGCGCCGCGGACGCGCCCTGCAGCGCGCGTTCACCGATGGGCTGCGGCCGTTCGTCGATATGCTCAGCGGGCTTCTCCCTGGGCGCCGCGCCGAGGTCCGGCGCGAACGCGCGTTGGTGGCCATGGCCACTCTGGTCGGGGCCGTGGTGTTGGCACGCGCGGTCGACGATCGTGCATTGTCCGATGAAATTCTGCACGCTACTGCAGCATCGTTCGACAGGGCGGTGAAGCCGGCTTGACGGTGCGTGTTCAACAGGAGTAAGTGAACAATTAGTTGCTGATTGAAAGCTGGAAATACAACCTGACCCCTGTTTTTCCTGTTTTTCCTGTTTTTCTTCACCTCTAACGCTGATCCCTGCTCCAGCGTGCGTCCAATGCGGTCTGTCCGGAATCCGCATCAATTCCTGTTACTCCTATTCAAAGCAGCGACATGTTCGGTTGCTTCGAAGAAAGGACGAGCGAGTGGATGTCCACCGGGATTCGCAACGGCGCAATACGTGACCTCATCTCCACCTACCCAGGGGCAAGGCAGCTGGTTTCGATCCTGCCTGTGCCGCCGACTGTGCCAGTAAGTGTGGGCTGCCATGGCCCGCCGCCCTGGATTTTAACGTTTGTCCGTATGCTGGCCCGCGCCTTTCCGGCATCCCGGAATCGGCGGGTGAACGTTCCGAATGGCATCAAGATCGAATCAGGAGAATCTGAAATGAACTGCCGCGTCCACTTGCACGCTCTTCTCGTCGTCCTGGTCATTTCCGCGCCATGCATGACAACCGTCGTGGCTGCTGAAGAGACGCAACCCGTCGTACACACCGTCGGCGGCGGACCGGACGGCGACGACAACGGTCAGATTCACCTCTGCACAGGCATCCAGGCGGCGCTACCGGCGGTGATCTGCGTACGCGCTGGAGCAGCTGCGGGAGGCAGCGGCACGGCAGCGGCACCGTTGGCATCGATTAACATGGCCATCGCCGCAGCGAAGGCCGGCGACATCGTGCAGGTCGCCGCCGGTAGCTATGTCGAGAACGTCGCGCTCGGTGCGTTCAACAATCCGAGCGCCAAGCATCTGACCCTGCTCGGCGGATTCAATTCCAGCTTCGCCCAGCGCGACGCGGGCCTGCATGTGTCGATCATCGATGGCGGACTGCTGAATCCAGGTGTGCAACTGCATCTGGATTCCGCGCAAACAACCACGCTCGATGGATTCGAGGTCACCCGCGGCGTAGGGC
>JANMSL010000090.1:0-2243 GCA_031389245.1 Lysobacterales bacterium
TTGCAATCACGGCTCCAGTAGGATCGATGATCGCGCTCAGGCCATTGGTGGTGACGCGCAACTGCGGCAATCGCGTCTCGATGCTGCGGAAGGCCGCAACCGCAAGATGCAACCGGGCGCCGAGAGGATCGGCGCTGAACCAGGAATCATTGGACAGGCCGAGGATGGCCTGCGCACCAAGACGCGTGCCGTCGATGCTCAGACCCGGGCGTGTTGCGTCCAGACAGATCAGCGGCAGCACGCTCAACTCGCGACCATCTGCCGTACGCAGCGGAAACACGCGCGCGCCGTTTCCCGGTTGCCAGCTTCCGGTCCAGGGTAACCAGCGTCGGAGCCATGGACCGTCCAGCCACGCGGGCACATGCTCGGTCAACGGGAACGGGTGGGTCTTGCGGTAATAGCCGAGCACGCCCGCGTTCGGTTCGATGAAGACCGCGGCGTTGTATTCGCCGCCATCGTCGAGATCGTAGGTGCCGAACACCAGTGGCACGGCGGACGCAGTAACGAAGTCGAGGATTTCCTGATCCAGCACTGCGCCATCGGCGCTGCGCGAGTGCCCGAAGGTGGTTGGGTAAACGGTTTCGGACCACAACAGCGCGTCTACACCGTGTTGCTCGAGCGCAGCGCGCGACAGCGCAAAGTGTATGTCCAGAATGTTGCGAACCACCGCGTACGCGCCCACTTCGCCGCGCAACTTGTCGTAGTCGATGATGGCCGATTGCACCATACCAATGCGCAGAGAGGGCGCAGGAACGGACAATATGGAATGCAGCGACGACAGTCGCCATATGCCATAGCCGAACATCAGAACGACCAGCGTGGCCGCCAGCGCCAATGGCCGCAGCAGCGAAAGCGGACTTGCGCGCCAGCGCGTCAATGCCTGCGCCAGCGTCAATGCCAGCGCTTCGTTGATCAAGATCAGCAGAAAACTCAGGCCAGCGGCGCCACCGAGGTCGGCCAGTTGCCGCAGATACGCAGAAGGGTAGAGGCCATGGCCGAGGGTGTCGCCCAGCAGCTTGACCCAGATCCATTCGCAGGCCACCCATGCTGAGGCGCCGGCAAGCGCGCGCACCACCGGACCGGAGCGTCGTCGCACCAGATGGCGAGTTACGGCGTATGCCAAGACCTGCAACTGCAGCAGCGGCGCGAGCGCACACAGCGCGATCGTCGCGGTCAGTGTACCCATGCCGGTGTACGCACCGATCGCGCTGCCGAACCAGCCGAACACCGCTACCACGTAGGCCACGCTCATCAGCCAGCCGCTGACCACGGCGCCAGCGAGCGTCTGTCCGGAATTCAGTGCAAGCAGCCACGGGACCAATGCGCAAAACCCGAGCAACCAAGCGTGCCCGCCGCGCGCGTAGAGCGCGAGCAAAACGCCAGTCGCGACGATACCGGCAAGCGTGTACCAGCGGGTTTTGGCCGCCGCGCTGGCTCCCGCATCGGCTGGCATCATTCTGGCGGAGGCGGTGGCGGAATCGTGATCGGTCGGATCACCAGCCCTGGCGGTGCCAGCTGCGGCGGCACGACGCGGTCTTCCGGGATGGGAATAGGTTCACCGGAGGCATCGCGCAACACGTAGTCCGGCGCGAACATCAGAATCGCCTCAATCGGCTGGCCGTCATCCGTTACCTGGTGATGGCGCACGTAGCCGTCCGGCAATGCAAAATCTTCAGGCACTGCCAATCCGCGCAGAGGCGGGTTAGTCCCCGGCGGGTTAAAGGCCGCGATGCCACCCTGATCTCCCGAGTCGCGCAGCGCCTGGATCAACTCGGCCATCGTCGGTTCCGGCTGGGAGGGCGAAATGTAGGTGGCAATGTCGTTGACATCGCCGGTGCTCAAGTCGGCGGGATTCGATGGCGCCCGCGCCGAATGCGGAGGCAGGATGCGAGGCCGGGTCATCGCTTGGTTCTCATCAGCAGTCTCGGATTTTGCATCAGTGAACTCGGGCGCTGTTGCCACCGTCCCCACGGTGTTCGTCGGCGTGCTCGATGGCGTCCGCTTCGATTGTGTGGGGTACACCAAGTATCCGAAGCCGGCAGCAACCACTACCAAGGCCAGCAGCCTGAGCGCCAACGCCCAAGGAAGGCGAGGCGAGTGCTCGCGAATGATGCGCACACCATCGCCGTCCGCAACGGACGGCGAGGTGTGGTTCTTTCCAGAATCAGACATCTAGCTAAGTAAGGCGAGGCGCGATCAGGGCGTCGCCGGGTTATAGACCGTCAGCGACCAGCCCATGCGCT
>JANMSL010000160.1:0-3308 GCA_031389245.1 Lysobacterales bacterium
ATGTGATTTCAATCGCCGGCCCAACACTTTCCTCCGTGCGTTGCGTATATAGATTTGAGAAGCTCACTGAGCGATCCAAATATCGTGCTCAAGAATCATAACTTATTCTGTATCGCTTGCGTTATATCATATAGTCTACTCTTAATACAACGACAGTCAAAATGGTGCAGAACCTTTAGAACATTCTAATTCAGACACCATCCTCACAATGATGTGACTGCGCGCGACCCACCGACGGCGGTGCAACTGGCGCGGCATAACAGGAATGTCATATTCAGCAAGCGCACCGAGAACAGTATCTACGTCGGCAAAAGGCTTTCTGAAAGGCTGTTCATGCGCTGTACAGGCGCGTGTGGCCCTAGAGGCTGCGTCGCATGAGCGCAGCTAGGTCGGTTTGGAGCAACGATACATAGCAGAGGTATTGAGAAAATAACAAATATGTCATTTCGACCCGCTTGCGCTTCATTCGAGATTTAATTGTTAATCCTATGATAAGCAAGAGTGTGTGTCCTCTTAATATTTAGCTGACGCATCTTGGCTCGTGCAGGCACTGCGGTTGTCGGGCGCTTGAAGATTAACGGCTAGCATATACGTGGAAGCGACGAGTGCGGACAGATCGTTTCACCACGACGTTTTGAAGCAAAGGGTAGACCGATATGAAATCAATGCGCTGGAAAGTTACTGCTACCGTGGTCTGGTTGAGCCTGCTATTTAATATTGAGCGGCTGGATTTAGACAAAGGCACCACGCTTAATCTGGCATCATCCTTTTATGTTTTGGCTGCTGCGGTGGCTGCGCTGTTCTTGCTGGTGCCGCTGAGCCGCCGGTTTGCTTATATCGCTGGCGGCGCCGTATTTGTCACCGCTCAGGGTCACCGGTGCCCCGACAAAATGCGGCACGCTGCTCGCCCCGGCCGTCAGTGCGCGCGCGGCCATGCCCGGCGAGCCAACGGTGAAATAGCCCGGCCCCGCGTTGCCGTTCGAGATCGCGACGACCATGTTCGCGCGGTCGAGGTTGTCGACGGCCACGGTCAGCAGATCCTGGATGCCGCGGCTGCCGCCGCCCAAGCTCATATTGGCCACGTCGAAGCCGTCGCTGTAGGCGGCGTCGAGCGCGTTCAGGATGTCTTCGGAGCGGGCGCTCGCCACATCGCCGGGAAAGACGTTGTAGTTGCCGAGCAGCGCCCTGGGTGCGACGCCCGAGATGCCGTAGGGGATGGCCACGCCGTTGACCGTGGCGGCGGTTTGGAAATTGCACGCCACTGTGCCGGCCACATGCGTGCCGTGCTCTCCGACACCCGCGGCCGTGAAGTTACTTTGCCGCAGCTTGTTGTTGAAGACCCGGGCGGTAATGACCTTGTTGTTGGTGAAGCGCCGATCGCCCAGCTGGGTTTGCTGCGGATAGCCGGTGTCGGAGAAGCAGGGATGACTCTGGTCGATGCCCGAATCGACCACCGCCACCCTGACGCCGGCCCCGGCCGTGGCCGGTGTGCCACCGTTGCGTGCCCAGGCCTGTTCGGCGCTGATCAACGCCAGGTCGGGGTCGACGACGTTGGGATAGAAGAGGCCCTGGTACTCCGCCGCTTTGACCATTGCCGTGGCCGACACTTGCGCCAATGTCGCGCTGCCAAGCTTGACCGCAACCGCGTTGAGCGAAATATCGAACTCGCCGCTGACGCTGGCCTGCGGCACGTTGGCCCGCAGCCAAGCTTTGTAGTCGTTGCGCAGGGCAGAAAGATGGGCCCGATACGACTTCACCGCGGCACTCGAGAAGTCGATCTTCTTGCCTTTGGGCGGCGCCGTGCGGACGTAGGTGGCCAGCGGTTCGCCATTCAACTGCACCAGGGCGTAGCTGCTGTCCTGGGTCACTCGCGCTTCGGTGCTAGCCGCTGCGAGCGCCGCGGGAGCCGCCAGCGCTGCCATCAAGCACGCCACTGCGAGTGCCGCCGGCTTCGGGAAAGTGCGGGCCAAATGAATCTTGGGTGATCGCGTCATGGCAAAGCCTCGTCGTTAATGCAGGTAACCAAAGCTAAGTGCTCTGCGGTCCGAGCGGAATGGTGCAAACCCCCGACCATGACCCCTCGTTCGCGTGAGGTCAGCCCGAAAAAAAGCCTGCCGGCTTGTGGCCGGCAGGCATCCGTTCTGGGGCTCGCAGTCCGAACCGATCAGAAGAACTTGTATCCCGCACGGAGCACAAACGTGCGGCCGAGCGGATCGGTGAAGCGCGGGTCATAGCCGCGCTGGAACGTGTTGTTTTGAGTGGACGTCGGCGGGTCGGTATCCAACAGGTTGTTGATCCCCGCCGTCAACGTCAGGTTCTTCAGGCCCGTCCACGTGACCGACGTGTCGAAGACCGAATAGCTGCTCACCTTGTTGATTCCATCTTGGTCGGTGTAGCCGGACTTGTGTCGCTGTGCCAGCAGCGCGCTCCACTGTCCGAAATTCCAGGTGCCCGTCAGCACGTGCTGCCAGCGAAACACGGGCGCATTATCCGAGTACGCGCCAAGCGGGTTCAAGAACACCCCCCCTTGCTCACGCTGGTACTTGTACTTGGTGACGTAGGTGCCTTCCATGCCCACACGGAAACTACCGTACGCTGTGGGCGCCGAACGCCACCCGAGCGACAAGTCGACACCGCTGGTATGCAGTTCGCCGAGATTCTCGTTCGGGGTATCGATGAACGCGATCGGGTCGAAGGTCGGGAAGTTGAGGCACACGTCGATGTTGGCGCGCTCGGCGGGAGACAGCGCACCGCAGCGGATGAAGCGGCCCGCATACTTCACCGCATCACCGAAGACCGCCTGCTCAGGCAACGGGCTGATCAGGTTCTTGATTTTGATTTGCCAGAAATCCACGCCCACCGAGAATTCCGGCGACGGCTCGAATGCGAAGCCCAATGTGAAGTTGGTTGCCTTCTCCGGCTTGAGGGTGCTGGCCGGCAAGCCCAGACCGGCCGGACCCGCCGTTCGCTGCAATACCTGCTGGTCACAAACAGTGCCGGACGAAGCACCGGGCACCGCGGTACCGCCTGGGCACAGGAGTGGATCGTTATAGCTGTCGCTAGTGAACGTACGCGACGCAGGCTGGTAGATCTCGTAGAGCGTCGGCGCGCGGAAGCCCTTGTTGGCCGAACCTCGCAGCAGGAAATTCTTCACCGGCTCGTAGCGCACGCCGATCTTCGGATTGAAAGTGTTGCCGAAGTCACTGTACTTGTCGAACCGGCCCGCCAAAGTCACTTCCAGATCCTTGATGATCGGAATGCTGAACTCCGCATAAGCGGCGCCAACCTTTCGGCTGCCGCTGGTGTCG